>JAKAHP010000178.1 GCA_021825505.1 Pseudomonadota bacterium | reverse complement strand
GCATCGCCTGGCGCGGGCGCGTTCGGCGCGGGTCGCGTCAGTGGCGGCGGCGCTGCGTTCGCGGCCAGCGCGGCCACGCGCGCGACGACGCGGCGCAGTCGAGCGCGCGGCGGCGGTTTGAGCAGGTAGTCGAGCGCGCCGAGTTCGAACGCGGCCAGCGCATGCGCCGCGTCGTCGGTGACGAACACCGCGGCCGGCAGCTCGCGCCCGGGCGCGCGTCGACGCTGCAGTTCGGCGGCCAGTTGCAGCCCGTCGATTCCAGGCAAGCTGGTGTCGAGCAGCAGCAGGTCGACGTCGCCGGCGGCCAGCCGGTGCAGCGCCTGCTGCGCGTCGGCCGCTTCGTCGATGCGGCAGCGCGCCGCCTCGGGCAGCGTGCGCAGCAGTCGGCGCAACTGCCGGCGCGACGCCGCATCGGCGTCGACCAGCAGCAGGTTCAGCGCCGCAGCCGAATCGGCCCTCAATACAATGCCGTTGCGGCGTCGGCGCCGCGGCCCTTCATTCGCATCCAATCGAAGCCCCCGTCCACGATGAGTTCCTCCCTTGATCGCAAGCAGCAGGCCTGGTCGGCCCTTTTCTCGGAGCCGGTCGACGCGCTGGTGCAACGCTACACGGCGTCGGTCGGCTTTGACAAGCGCATGGCCACGTTCGACATCCAGGGTTCGCTGGCGCACGCGCGCATGCTCGCGGCGCAGCGCATCATCAGCGCGCAGGATCTGGCCGACATCGAGCGCGGCATGGTGCAGATCGAGCAGGAGATCGCCTCCGGCGCCTTCGAATGGAAGCTCGAGCTCGAGGACGTGCACCTGAACATCGAGGCCAGGCTGACGCAGCTGATCGGCGATGCCGGCAAGCGCCTGCATACCGGGCGCAGCCGCAACGACCAGGTCGCCACCGACATCCGGCTGTGGCTGCGCGCGGCGATCGACGCGATCGTCGACCAGCTCGAGGCCCTGCGCGCTGCGCTGCGCGAGGTCGCCGCGGCCCATGTCGACACCATCATGCCCGGCTTCACCCACCTGCAGGTGGCGCAGCCGGTCACCTTCGGCCACCACCTGCTGGCCTACGTCGAGATGTTCGGCCGCGACGCCGAGCGCATGCGCGACTGCCGCCATCGCGTCAACCGCCTGCCGCTGGGCGCGGCGGCGCTGGCCGGAACCAGCTACCCGCTCGACCGCGAGCAGGTCGCGCGCGAACTCGGCTTCGAGGCGGTCAGCCGCAATTCGCTCGACGCCGTCAGCGACCGCGATTTCGCGATCGAGTTCTGCGCCGCCGCCAGCCTGGTGATGGTGCACGTGTCGCGCCTGAGCGAAGAACTGGTGCTGTGGATGTCGCAGGCCTTCGGCTTCATCGCGCTGCCCGACCGCTACTGCACCGGCTCGAGCATCATGCCGCAGAAGAAGAACCCCGACGTTCCCGAACTGGCGCGCGGCAAGAGCGGCCGCGTGATCGGCCACCTGAATGCTCTGCTGGTGCTGATGAAAGGCCAGCCCCTGGCCTACAACAAGGACAACCAGGAAGACAAGGAGCCGCTGTTCGACACCGCCGACACGCTGCTCGACACGCTGACCCTGTTCGCCGACATGGTGCGCGGCATCCGCGTCAACGCCGCGGCGATGGAAGCCGCGGCGCTGAAGGGCTACGCCACCGCGACCGACCTGGCCGACTACCTGGTCAAGAAGGGTCTGCCGTTCCGCGACGCCCACGAAGTCGTGGCCCATGCCGTGCGCGCCTGCAGCGCCAGCGGCCGCGACCTCGCCGCGCTCAGCCTCGACGAGCTCAAGGCGCTGAACCCGGCGGTCGAAGCCGACGTGTTCGAGGTGCTCACGCTGCGCGGCTCCGTCGACTCGCGCCGCGTCTACGGCGGCACCGCACCCTCCGAAGTGCGCCGCATGCTGTCCCCCGACTGACCCGGCGCGCACCGCGCGCCGTTCGTCCCGCAGTGCGCCGCCGCGCGCGGCCTTTCGCCCCGGAGTGCGATAACGATTCAGGTGGATGCCTGCTGCCAGTCCCGGAGCGCTGCAACCTGCGCGGCCATTCGCCCCGGAGCGCGATAACGATTCAGGTGGACGCCTGCCGCAAGCCCCGGAGCGCCGCAACCTACGCGGCCATTCCCTCCGGAGCGCGTCAACGATTCAGGTGGAAGCCTGCCGCAAAGCCCGGAGCGCCGCAACCTACGCGGCCATTCCCTCCGGAGCGCGTCAACGATTCAGGTGGAAGCCTGCCGCAAGCCCCGGAGCGCCGCAACCTACGCGGCCATTCCCTCCGGAGCGCGACGGTGCACGCGGCCTTTCGCCACGGAGCGCGTCAACGATTCAGGTGGAAGCCTGCCGCAAGCCTCGGAGCGCGACGACGTGTCATGCCGGGCATGCGAGCGCCCGCAGGGCCGCCCCAAGGGCGCGAGCAGTCCCCCCTCGGGGGGGAAGCGAGGCGGCTCGCGCCGCCTCGCTCAGGGGGGCTACGTCTTCGGCAACGTCACCCCGTGCTGGCCCTGGTACTTGCCGCCGCGGTCGCGGTAGCTGGTTTCGCACACTTCGTCGCTTTCGAAGAACAGCACCTGGGCGCAGCCCTCGCCGGCGTAGATCTTGGCCGGAAGCGGAGTCGTGTTGCTGAACTCCAGCGTCACAAAGCCTTCCCACTCGGGCTCGAACGGCGTGACGTTGACGATGATGCCGCAGCGCGCATAGGTGCTCTTGCCCAGGCAGATCGTCAGCACATTGCGCGGAATCCGGAAGTATTCGACGGTGCGCGCCAGCGCGAAGCTGTTCGGTGGAATGATGCAGACATCGGCCTCGATGTCGACGAAGCTGCGCTCATCGAAGTTCTTCGGGTCGACCACCGTGCTGTGCACATTGGTGAAGACCTTGAACTCGGATGCGCAGCGTATGTCGTAGCCGTAGCTGCTGGTACCGTAGCTGACGATGCGTTGCCCGTTCGGGGCTTGCCGGATCTGTTGCGGCTCGAACGGTTCGATCATGCCCTGCTCGAGCGCCATGCGGCGGATCCAGCGATCGGATTTGATGCTCATGGTGGTGTCCGTGGAATGGCGTCATTGTCGCAGCTCAGTGCTCGGCAGCGCCCAGCAGAGCCTCGATGCGCTCGCGCACCTGCGCCGCGGTCAGGTCGACGCGCACCAGCTTGCGCCTCGATTTCTCGCCGCGCACGACACTGACCGCGCGCTGCGCGACGCCGAGTCGTGCTGCCAGCCAGGCGCACAACGCGGCGTTGCCGCGGCCGTCGAGCGCCGGTGCGGCGATGCGCACACGCAGCGCGCCGTCATGCAGTCCGTTGAGTTCGCTGCGCTTGGCGCCGGGTTGCGCCGAGATGTCGAGCAGCGCGGCGGCGTCGCCGTCGGCGCGCAGCCAGCTGGGCACGAGGGGCGCGATCATGGAATGAAAAAGCCCGGGTCTCGCGACCCAGGCTTCGGCGCAAGCGCGACGCTCAGGGCTTTTCGCTGGTCGGAAACGGCCATGCGGCGGCCGGGCTCAGCTGAGTCTTGGTCGTCGGGGCAGCCTTCTTGGCAGCGACCTTCTTGGGCGCAGGGGCAGCCTTCTTGGCAGCGACCTTCTTGGGCGCAGGAGCAGCCTTCTTGGCGACGACCTTCTTGGCGGCAGGAGCAGCCTTCTTGGCGACGACCTTCTTGGCGGCAGGAGCAGCCTTCTTGGCGACGACCTTCTTGGCCGCCGGAGCAGCCTTCTTGGCGACGACCTTCTTGGCCGCCGGAGCAGCCTTCTTGGCGACGACCTTCTTCGCCGCCGGCGCCGCCTTCTTCGCGACGACCTTCTTCGCTGCCGGCGCCGCCTTCTTCGCGACGACCTTCTTCGCTGCCGGCGCTTTCTTCGCCGCCGTAGCCTTCTTCGTTGCAGTTGCCATGTCGATTCTCTCCTTCATCACGTGTTTTAGAGATCAAGCCGCCGCGGACAGTCCAAAGCTCCTCATGGCCCCGCCTCCCGGCGGTCTCCGATACGGGTCATTTGAAGGCTTGCCGCAGGGCAAAACCCCGGCGCGGGCGCGACGCGGGGTATTCAGGCAGAGCCCTTTCGGGCCGCGCATGAATGGGGTTGCACAGTACCTGCCGGAACGAGCCGTGGAGGCCTGTGAAAAAAAAGCGGAGGCGCCTCCTCGGGCGCGCCGGCAAACAGTCCGGCGACGGGACGAGGGGAGGGAGGTGCGCCAGCTCAAGAGTCGATGTCCGCAATGAATGGCAATTTGCTGGAGGGGCAATGGCGGAGGCGGTCGCGGGCTAATCCCAGGACAATGCGCCGCCCGATTGATACTCGATCACGCGGGTTTCGAAGAAGTTGCGTTCCTTCTTCAGGTCGATCATCTCGCTCATCCACGGGAACGGGTTTTCCTCCGACTCGAACAGCACCTCGAGGCCAATTTGCTGGGCGCGCCGGTTGGCGATGTAGCGCAAATAGCCCTTGAACATCGACGCGTTGAGCCCGAGCACACCTCGCGGCATCGTGTCTTCGGCGTAAGCATATTCGAGTTGCACCGCCTTGTGGAACAGTTCGGTGATTTCCTGCTTGAACTCGCGCGTCCACAGGTGCGGATTTTCAAGCTTGATCTGGTTGACCAGGTCGATGCCGAAGTTGCAGTGCATCGATTCGTCGCGCAGGATGTATTGGTACTGCTCGGCAGCACCGGTCATCTTGTTCTGCCGCCCCATCGCCAGGATCTGCGTGAAGCCGACGTAGAAAAACAATCCTTCCATCAGGCAGGCGAAGACGATGATCGAACGCAGCAATTCCTGGTCGTTGCGCACGCTGCCGCCGAACGCCGAGGTGCGGAATTCCGGGTCGGTCAGGGTGTCGATGAACGGGATCAGGAACTCGTCCTTGGCCCGGATCGATTCGACCTCGTGGTAGGCATTGAAAATCTCGCCCTCGTCCAGGCCGAGCGATTCGACGATGTACTGGTAGGCGTGGGTGTGGATCGCCTCCTCGAACGCCTGGCGCAGCAGGAACTGGCGGCATTCTGGATTCGTGATGTGTCGATAGGTGCCCAGCACGATATTGTTGGCGGCCAGCGAGTCGGCGGTCACGAAGAAGCCGAGGTTGCGCTTGATGATGCGTCGCTCGTCGTCGCTGAGGCCGTTCGGGTCCTTCCACAGGGCGATGTCGCGCGACATATTGACCTCCTGCGGCATCCAGTGGTTGGCGCAGGCTGCCAGGTATTTGTCCCAGGCCCACCGGTATTTGAACGGCACGAGCTGGTTGACGTCGGCGCGGGAATTGATGATGCGCTTGTCCTCGGCCGCCACGCGCTGGTCCGAGGCGGCGCGCTGGCTGAGGAAGTTGGACGTCGCCGGCGCGGATGCGTCGAGGACCGTCGGAGGCGCCGTGAGCGGCGCTGCAGGCGGGGCTGGAGAGGCCGGTGTATTTTCTTCCCAATGCAGCATGTCGATTCCTTCGGGCGATTATCAGCGGGGTCCAGGGCAGCGACAACGGGCAATGTCGCGGCAAGACCCCAAAACGACAGGGGTGACGCGTGATGACGCGAAAAACCAACGTCGCGCTATGGTTTCATTGGCAGGCCTCGCAGCCAGGGTCGTCGATCACGCAGAACTTGATGTCGCTGCCGGCCGCGCTGGGCGGCTGCGGCGCTTCGACGGGCTGCGCCACCGCGTTGAGCTGGCCGGCGCGCACCGTCGATTTCTCGACGTGCGTCGCGCTGGTCGTACGCAGGTAGTAGGTTGTCTTCAGTCCGCGCAACCAGGCCAGCTTGTAGGTCTCGTCGAGCTTCTTGCCCGACGCGCCGGCCATGTAGATGTTCAGCGACTGCGCCTGGTCGATCCATTTGCTGCGCCGCGCCGCAGCTTCGATCAGCCACTTCGGGTCGATTTCGAAGGCCGTGGCGTACAGCGCCTTGAGCTCGGCCGGGACGCGGTCGATCGGCTGCACGCTGCCGTCGAAGTACTTCAGGTCGGCCACCATCACTTCGTCCCACAGGCCGCGCGCCTTGAGCTCGCGCACCAGGTAGCGGTTGACCACGGTGAACTCGCCCGAGAGATTCGACTTGACGTACAGGTTCTGGAACGTCGGCTCGATGCAGGCGTCGACGCCGATGATGTTGGAGATCGTCGCGGTCGGCGCGATCGCCACGCAGTTCGAGTTGCGCATGCCGTGCGCGGCGATCGGAA
>JAKAHP010000177.1 GCA_021825505.1 Pseudomonadota bacterium | reverse complement strand
TCCGATCTTGGACCAGTACGTGCCGATGCAGCAGATGATGATGGACCAGATGATGTGGCATCAGCGCTGGATGGCCCAGCCACCGGCGCCGACCAAGTAGCCGGCCCGTGGGAGGCGCTCGGCCTTCTGGGGTGCGCAAGCGCCAGGTCGGGACTTCGTCATCTGGCCGGTGAATCCGCGTCGTCCCGAGGCGGCATCGGGATCTCGACGTTGTCGGTCCTGACCGGCGTCACCTCGTTCTTGAGAACGATCGACGGCATCGCGATCAGCAGCGCGACCAAGGTCAGCTGGATGAGCAGGAACGGGATGGCCCCACGGTAGATCTGCGTGGTGCGCACCGCGGGCGGCGCCACGTTGCGCAGGTTGTACAGCGCAAGGCCGAAGGGCGGATGCATGAACGAGGTCTGCAGATTGACGGCGAGCAGCACCGCCAGCCACGTCATGTCGATGCCCAACTTCCTCGCGACCGGCTCGATCAGCGGCAGCACGATGAAGGCGATCTCGAAGAAGTCGAGAAAGAACGCCAGCAGGAAGACCGCGACGTTGACGAACACCAGAAACCCCAACGGCCCCGCCGGAAGGTGCGCGAACAGCGACTCGATCCACTGCTGGCCGTCCAGCCCCCGAAACACCAACGTGAAGAACGAGGCGCCGAAGAGCAGGAACAGAAGCCCCGAGCACAGCACGCCTGCGGCCTCCATCGCCTGACCGAGCCGGCGCAGATCCAGCCGCCGGCGGGCAAAACCCAGCACGACGGCGCCGCTGGCACCCACCGCGCCCCCTTCCGACGGCGTGGCGATGCCGAAGAAGATCGACAGCAGCACCAGCAGAATCAGCGCGATCGGAAACACGGCAGCCACCAGGGCATTGGCCCATCGTCGCGCAGCGGGCTGGCCCTCGTCGATCGTGCGGCCCGACGGCGCGCGCTGCGGCCAGCGGCGCGTGACGAAGAAGATGTACAGCAGGTACAGCCCTGCCAGCAGCAGGCTCGGCCGCAACGCACCTCGGTACATGTCGGTCAGCGGTACCGCCAGCTGCTCCGCGAGCACGATCAGGACCAGGCTGGGCGGCAGGATCTGCGCGAGCGTGCCGGTGGCAGCGATCAGTCCGGTGGCCAGCCGCGGGTCGTAGCCCTTGCGCAGCATGGGCGGCAGTGCCATCAGCGCGATGCCGATCACTGCAGCGGAAACGAACCCGGTGATCGCCGCCAGGCTGCCGCCCACGACCACCACCGCATAGGCGATGCCGCCGCGCACGCTGCCGAACAGCTCGTCGAGCGCCAGCAGCATGTCGGCGGCCAGGCCGCTGCGCTCCAGGACCATGCCCATCGACACGAAGAGCGGAATCGCCAGCAGGTTGTCGTTGTTGAAGAACCCCTCGACGCGCAAGGTGCCAGCGAGCAGGAACGGTGCCGGGAACTGGCCGCTCGCCACGCCAATCGCGCCGAACACTCCCGCCACTGCCGCGACCGAGAACGCCACCGGAAAGCCGATCATCAGCACCAGCGCCAGGCAGGCGAACATGGCCGACGCCAGCACTTCAGTGCTCATCGTGCGCTCCTTCGAAGCCGCACCGTCGGTGCAATGGGCGCTCGGCGACTCCCGTGAGCGCCGCGACGCAGCGGATCGCTTCCGCCACGCCTTGCAGCGCCAGCAGAATGAAACCGGCCGGGATGAACGACTTGATGATCCAGGCTGGCAGCGAGGACACGCTCTCCCGCCCGGCACGCGTCTCACCGCTCACGAGCGCGTGCCAGAACGGCGGCAGGGTGACGGCAGCCACCACCACGCACAGCGGGATCAGCACCAGCACGATCCCGAGCAGATCGACCCAGGCCATGCCGCGCGCGCCGAAGGGTCCGGCCAGCACGTCGACCCGCACATGCTCGTCGCGCTGCAGCGTATATGCCGCCATCAGCAGAACCGCGGCGGCGAAGAAGTGCCACTGCAGGTCGAACAGGGCCGGCCACGCGACCGAAAAGAGCTTGCGCAGGAACGCGTTGCCCGCGATCAGCAGTGCATTCAGCAGGAGGCCCCAGCGCACGACACGCGCCAAACCCGCGCTGACGCGGTCGATGGCCGCGGCGACGCGCAAGGCGCTTCGGATCATCGAGCCCCTCCATCGTGCGAATTTCCAGGAGGATCGGCACACGGGCGCGCAAGCATGCGCCGTGTCGGCTGAACTCCGGCCGAATGCGCCGCGGCCAGCGATGTGCGCCTACGGCGAAACACCCTGTCACGCATGCTCGGAGTGGCGCAGCAATCGCAACCCGTTCGCCACCACGAGCAGACTCGCGCCCCTGTCGGAGAAGCCTCGGCTGCGATCGCCAGCCCGAGCGCGGCGCCCAGGCGGCCGACGCCCGAGCTGCATCTGTGATCGTGATCGTCAGACGCGAAGTCGCAGTCGCGCGCACTTCCGCCGTGCTCGACGGCATCGCGCGACCCCGCCGGCCGGTGCTGGGCATCCACGTCGATGTCGACGACCGCGGTTCGCGCGCCGAGTTGGAAGCTCAGGCTGCGGGTGACGGGCAGTGGCTCCAGAGCGCGACGTATCACGCCTACATGGGACGCGCAGTGCATGACAGGGATGCGAAGCATCGCCAAAGTCGGTCGCGCGGGTTTGAGGACACCTCGTTCGGGAGCCCCGCGACAGGCGACCCCGTCCCAGACAGTCGGTTCGTTGACGGGCTTCGGGGACGGATTCATCCGAGAATTGGAAACCCTGTACCCAGTGCAGAGTCAAGCGCCTATACTTTTTGGCTTGATTTCACGCTGCGCGATCGCCATGAAGATTGGAGAGCTGGCCGAGGCCACTGGCACGCAGATCGAGACGATCCACTTCTACGAGCGAGCGAGGCTGCTGACAGCGCCAGCGCGCAGCGGCGGCAACTACCGCATCTACGAGGAGGCGCATGTGCAGCGGCTGTCGTTCATCCGGCGCTGTCGCAGCCTGGACATGAACCTGGAGGAGATCCACGTTCTGCTGCGCTTCAGAGATGCGCCGGCGGAAAACTGCTCGGAGGTCAGCGACCTGCTCGACGGGCACATTGGTCACGTCGCGGCACGCATGCGCGAACTACGCAAGCTCGACAAGGACCTGCGCTCACTTCGAGACCTGTGCGCCGTGGCGCGCGACGCTGGCCACTGCGGCATTCTGAACGAGCTGTCGAGCGTCGCGCGGTCGGCGGCGTCACAAGCTGCTTCGCGCGTGGGTCAGGTGCACGGTACCTCGGCGAAGCAACGATCGTCACGGCAAACCGTGCCAGCGAAGTAATGCCGCAAGGGCCAAGCGCGGCTGCAGCACGCTCTTGGGCAGCAAGCGAGCCTGTCGTCGACGAAACGCCGTAGTCGCCCCCCGCGGCGGTGACCGGCCATCCCCACCGCGCAACAAGCCCAGGTTGGTGAGCTCAACTCGGAGCTTGCGGCCCAACTGCACTCAGTTGCCGCACTTCGCCCAACCCACCGCCGGATTTGGTCAGGATCCGTCGCGCTGGAAAACCGTATTGGCAGCCTGAGCACCCCGCCGGCGAGCCGGTCCCGGACCATTGCCTCACTGTCATGAGGCTCAACCGAGCGCCACTCGCCCGGAAGCTGCGCGGAGTGGCCCTGGGGCACCATCAGCGCCGCGTACTCCGGGACATCTCAAGGCGTCTGGGACACAGCCAACTGTGCAAGATCCGGCTGGGGAGGCGGGATGTCGTTCCACCGGAACTGGCAACGTGTCGCGCCAAGCGGGCGTTTGACTTCCACCGGAATGTCCGCCATGAGGGCTCGGCGAGCAGGGTTCCGGCACTGTCCGCTACACTCCTCCCGTGCGTCGGCTGGCCCTTCTCTTCCTGTTGGCTGTTCTGCCGCTCCAGTTTGCCTGGGGTGCGGCAGCGACCTACTGCGGCCACGAGAAGGCTCCGAGTTCAGGGCACTTCGGGCACCACAGCCATCAGCACCAGGCGAAGGCCGAGTCCGATTCAGAGTCCGCTGCCAAGAAGGCCTCGGTACTCGCAGACGACCTGGACTGTGCGTTTTGTCACCTGGGTTGCGTGCAACCCTGTGCCAGTCAGACCGCTTCGGTTGCTGCGATTCCGTCCTCCATCCTGGCACTGACCACTCTTCTTCTTCCGGATTCCGGTCGCCCTGGCCGAATCGAACGCCCCAAATGGTTCCTCGCCGCCTGATTCGGCGAGGGACTGTCACATCCATTGAGGTTGCCCCCTAGCGACTGACGCCTCGCCGAATTCTTCCGCTTTGTTGTTCATAGCAACCTGGAGAATTCGATGCGAACGAAGTCGCTGGCCCTTGCCGGTGCCCTGCTCTGCCTGTCCAACTTCGGACAGGCGCAAGTCCCGACGCAGAAGCCTGGCGTCATCCCCCCTGAAGCCGCGCCGACTCAGGCGCAACAGCGTCTGAGCCTCGCAGAAGCCCTTGCGCTGGCCGAGGCGGCAAGCTCGACCCTGCGCTTGAAGATGGCCGAACTGTCGGCGGCCGAAGGGCAGCGTGCCGACGCAAGCGCGTGGCTCTACAACAACCCGCAGTTGTCCGTCGACCAGACGCGACGATCCGCGCCTTCGACCACCGGGTCGGAACGCCGCAGCGAGTGGGGTGCAGGTCTGTCCCAGACCTTCGAGGTGGGCGGACAGCCGTCCTACCGTCGCGAAGCCACCAGTGCGACGCTGACCGCCCTGCGGCTGGAGATCGCCGACGTCCGCCGCCGTGTTCGCGCAGACGTGGCCGAGCGACACACGCGTGTGCTCGCGCTGCAGCAACGCGCCGACACGGAGACGCAGGCGCTGAAGCTGTTCGACGACACGGCCGCGGCCGTGCAGCGAAGACGGCAGGCGGGTGAGGACACGCGGCTCGACGCCAACGTCGCTCGCGTCGAGGCCGAGCGCGCGCGCAACCAGCTCGCCCAGATTCAGGAGCAGTTGCTCGAGGCACGCGCCGAGTTGGCCAAGCAACTGCAATTGCCGCCCGGGAGCCTGCCGATGGCGACAGGTGAACTCTCGGCGCAGCGACCTGGCTACTCGCTCGACGCTCTGCTCGCGAGCGCCGACAACCAGCCTCGCGCCGGCGCACTGGCTGCGCGCGAGACCAGTGCCGCCGCGCGGCTGAAGCTCGAACGGGCCAGCACCTACCCGGACGTGACCGTGGGCTTGAACGTCGGTCGCGAGGGGCCCGGCGCGGCGCGCGAACGCTTGACGACCCTGACCCTGTCTGTGCCCCTGCCGCTGTTCAAGCGCAATTCCGCCGGCATCGGCGCAGCCCAGACCGAGCTCACGCAGGTCCAGATCGAGCGGCAGGCGGCGCAGCGCGATGCCCGCGCAAGCGTCAGCTCGCTGTGGGCGCGGCTGGCCAGCCTGGAGGATCGGATTCGCCGGCTGCAGGAGTCCGTGCTTCCTGCCCTGGCGGACAACCAGCAACTCTCCATCAAGTCGCAACAAGCGGGACAGATCGGCCTGCTCGAACTGATCGTCGTCAGCCGGCAATCCCTGGATGCCAGGCGCGACCTGATCGACGCGCTCGCCGACTACCAGAGCACCCGCATTGCCCTCGAACTCGCGGCCGGCTGGCCGCAAGAAGGAACCCAACCATGAAGAACTCGAAACCGCACGGCTCGTCCACCTCGCTGGTGCTGACGACGCTGGCCCTCGCTCTGGCAGTCGCCCTGTCCGCCTGTGGCGGCGGCGAGAAGTCCGCCGAGGCTAAGTCCGCCGAGAAGGCCGCGTCCGCTCCCGAGGGAGGGCACAAGGAGGAAGGCGGCCTGAAGCTTTCGGCCGAAGAAGCGCAGCGCGCCGGCATCAAGCTCGAGAAGCTCGCCGAGCAGGGCTTCGCCGACACGGTGACCGTCACCGCGACGATCCGTCCGAACCAGGATCGCGTAGCCCGCGTGGCGCCGCGCGTCGAAGGGCGCATCGTGCAGGTCACCGCGAAGCTGGGTGACACCGTCAAGGCCGGTCAGGTGCTGGCCGTCCTCGACAGCCTGGCCCTTGGCGAAGCGCAGTCTGCCCTGGAGCGGGCGCGATCGGCACAACGCGTGGCGCAGGCCGACTACGCCCGCGCGGAGTCGCTGGCGAAGGACGAGATCATCCCGCAGCGGGAACTCCTGCGCGCGAAGTCATCGCTGGAGACGGCGAACGCCGACCTCCACGCA
>JAKAHP010000176.1 GCA_021825505.1 Pseudomonadota bacterium | reverse complement strand
CAGGGCTACGGCCTGGCGCGGCCGATGCCGGCCGGCGCACTGGCCGACTGGTGGCGCGCGCACCGCGGCACGCTGCTGCCGACCGAGCCCGCGCCGCGCAGCGCGCTGGGCGCGCTGGCCTGGAAGTGGACGCGGCGCGAGGCGCCCGCGCTGCCGCTGGAGCACTGCCCGCTGCACCACTTCCTGCAGCAGCAGCTGCCGCACGACGCCGAGCTGCACGACTGCCACGCGCGGCTGCATCGCGGCGACACCGGCGCGCGGCGCGAGCTGGTCGCGCGGCTGGCCGCGCGCGTGCAGGAGACCGGCGCGGTCAGCGCCGGCTGAACTCGATCATCGCCCCCGGCACGTCGGCCAGCGCGAGCACGCTGTCGGCGGCGCCGAGCTTGATCGCCTCCTTCGGCATGCCGAACACGACGCTGCTGGCCTCGTCCTGCGCGATGGTGCGCGCGCCGGCGTCGTGCATCTCCTTCAGGCCGCGCGCGCCGTCGTCGCCCATGCCGGTGAGGATGATGCCCAGCGCGTTGCGCCCGGCGCATTGCGCTGTCGAGCGAAACAGCACGTCGACCGAAGGCCGGTGGCGGTTGACCGGCGGCCCGTCGCGCACCTCGACGTGATACTGCGCGCCGCTGCGGCGCAGCTGCATGTGGCGCCCGCCGGGCGCGATCAGCACGCTGCCCGGCAGCAGGCGCTCGCCGTCGCGCGCCTCGCGCACGTTCAGCGCGCAGATCTGGTCGAGACGCTGGGCGAACGCCGCGGTGAATTTCTCCGGCATGTGCTGCACCACCGCGATGCCCGGCAGCGTCGCCGGCAGCTGCGTCAGCACGCGCTCGAGCGCGACCGTGCCGCCGGTGGACATGCCCATCGCGATCACCTTCTCGGTGGTATCGCGCAGCACGTGCGGGGTCGCCGCCGCGGCCGTGACCGCCGCCGGCGCCGCTGCCGGCACCGCGCGCCGCAGGCCGAGGTTGGCGGTGCGCGCACGCGCCGCCGCCTTGATCGTCTGGCTGAACTCGACGGTCTGCTCGAGCAGGAAATCCTTGAGCCCGACGCGGGGCTTGGTGACCACCGCGACGGCGCCGGCGGCGAGCGCGTCGAGCGTGATCTGCGCACCCTTCTCGGTCAGCGTCGAGCAGATCACCACCGGCAGCGGGTGCTCGACCATCAACTTCTTCAGGAAGGTGATGCTGTCCATGCGGGGCATCTCGACGTCGAGCACCAGCACGTCGGGCCACTGCCCCTGCTGCATGCGCTGCAACGCGAACAGCGGGTCGGGGGCGACGCCGACCACCTCGATGCCCGGGTCGCGCTGCAACACCGCCTGCAGCACCTGACGCACGACGGCCGAGTCGTCGACGATGAATACCTTGATCTTGTTCGACGGCTCCATGCCGTTGTCCCCTCGTAGTCGTTCAGGCGGGCGACGCCGACTTCTGCTCGGCGTTCTGTCCCCAGAATCGCAGATAGGCGTCGCCGCTCCAAATCTCGAACTGCAGATTGCGATGGCCGGCGCCGCCCAGATGTTCGGCGCGCAGCCGCATGCCGTGGAAAGCGACGAGCTCACGACCCATCGCAACGTTCTTGTTCGGTATGTCGATTCCGTTGCTGTCGAACATGCGGCCGCCGCCGAAAAGCTTCGCGTCGTACTCGGCAGGTCCTGTGCCCGCCGCGCGCATGTGGCGCAGGAACATCATCATCGCCTCGTCGGCGTAACGACCGTCCAGCGCGTGGCCGTGGTCGTGACCGCGCCAGCGCGGCCCGGCGGCGCGGCTGGGCAGCATGTAGTGGCACAGGCCGCCGATGCGCCGCTGCGGGTGCCACACCGCGATCGCCACGCACGACCCGAGCAGGGTCCGCACCCGGGTATGGCCGTCGCCGAAAAACAGCTCGCCGGGCTGCAGGAAGATCTCCAGCGGCTCCCCCGATGCGTGCGTCACGAGCCGGCGTCCTTGCGGTACACGGCCGGCTGCACCATGCGCAGCGCGCAGTCCAGGCCGTTGAGGCTTTCCGAATGGCCGACGAACAGGTGGCCCCCCGGGCGCAGCAGGGCAGCCAGCCGCTGGCACACCTGGCGCTTGGTCGGCTGGTCGAAATAGATCATCACATTGCGCAGCAGGATCAGGTCGAACAGACCGAGATCGGGCAGCGTCGCGTTCAGATTGATTTCACGGAAGGTCACGTGCTCGCGCAGCGACGGCGCAATGCTGAAGTTGCCGGCATGGGCGCCGACCCCTTTCAGGCAGTAGCGCTTCAGATACGGCGGCGGAATCTTCTCGGCGCGCTCCATCGGATACACCCCGGCACGCGCCTGCTCGAGCACGCGCGTGCTGATGTCGGAGCCGAGCACTTCCCACGGCCGCGTGCCCAGGCGCTCGGCCAGCAGCATCGCGACGCTGTAGGGTTCCTCGCCGCTGGAGGACGCCGCGCTCCAGACGCGAAACGGGCGCGACGCGTCGAACTGCGCGAGGATGCGCTCGCCGAGAAAGGCGAAATGGCGCGGCTCGCGGAAGAAATACGTCTCGTTGGTCGTCAGCAGGTCGATCGCGCGCTGACGCTCGGCCCCGTCGCGCTGCAAGTGCGCCAGGTAGGCGGTGTAGCTGCTCAGGCCCAGCGCCTGCAGCCGGCGCGACAGCCGCGCGCTGACCAGCGCCTTCTTGGTGCTCGGCAGCATGATGCCGGCCGCCTGCATCATCAGCCGGCTGAAACCTTGCAGCTCGTTGTCGGTGATCGCTTCCATGGACAATATGTCTAAATAACCCGCATCGCGCCTTGTCGCGATGGCAAGATTAGCACTGCGCCCGAGACCGAACGATGTCCACCCCGCCGCCCTCCACCGTCCAGCCCGCCGCGCACCAGACGCTTGCGCGCCGCATCGCCGAGCAGGACATGCCGGCGTTCGGGCTGACGCTGAACCAGTTGGTGAGCGCCGCCGACAGCGACGAGACCTCGGGCCAGCAAGTGGCCGACATCATCCTGCGCGACCCAGGACTGACCTCGCGCGTGCTGCGCGCGGCCAACGCCGCGCACCTGGGGCTGCCCGGCGGGGCGCGCGTGGTCACCGTGAGCCGCGCCGTGGTCGTGCTCGGCCTCAATCCGATCCGCTCGCTGTGCGTGTCGGCGCTGGCGGTCGAGACGATGGCCGGCGCGTCGCGCTACGCGCACCGCGTCGAACAGGCGCTGGGGCGCGGCTTGCACGCCGCGGTGCAGGTGCGCGCGCTGGCGCTGCGCCAGCAGCGCAGCCGCGAAGCGGCCGAGCGTCTGTTCGTCGAAGCCCTGCTCGGCTCGATCGGCGAGCTGGCGCTGTGGTGTTTCGGCGAGGACGATGCCGAGCGTCTCGAACAGCGCCTGGTGGCCGGAGAGGACGCCGAGCAGGCCGAGCAGGCGGTGCTGGGCACCAGTCTGCGCGCGTTGTCGACGGATCTGCTGCACCGCTGGAAGCTCGACGCATTGCACGCCGACAGCCCCGAGGTCACGCTCGGCTGGCGCCTGAGCCGCGCCGCGCAACAGGGCTGGGACGGCGCGCCGGCGCGCGCGCTGGCACGCCAGGTCGCCCAGCTGCTGCATCAGGACGAGGCGGTCACGCTGCAGCAACTGGTGGAAAACGCGCGCGAAGCTGCCATCCTGGCGCAGGCGCTCGGGGTGCCGCCGCACGCGATCCCCGGTGCCGATGCCGCCGCCGCGGCCGAGGCGCTGCACGAGCCTGAGCTGCCCGAACCCGACCTGGCGCAGCAACTGCGCGCGCTGACCGAGCTCGCCTGCGTCGCCACGAGCCGGCGCGAGCTGCCGCTGCTGCTCGAGGCCTGCGTCGAGGGCATGCACCGCGCGGTCGGCATCGACCGCGTCGCGTTCTGCCTGCTCAACCCGCGCCGCGACCGACTGCTGGCGCGCATCGTGCTGGGGCTGGATTCGGACGCGCTGCGTACGGCGCTCGACCTGCCCTGGGACCCCAGGCTGGAAGCGCAGCTGCGCGAGCAGCCGGTGCTGCGCGGCGACGGCGTCGTGTGGGGCGACGTCGCCGCGGCCACCGGCGCCGACGCCTTCATGCTCACCGGCTTCCACCTCGAAGGCAATCTGATCGGCGTGTTCTACGCCGACCGCGCGCCGTCGCGGCGCGAGCTCGACGCCGCGCTGCTCGAGGGTTTTCGCGCCTTCACCACGCAGGCGCAGCTGGTCGCTCGCGCGCTGCCGCGCACGGCGTCGGGCAGTTGACCCGACGCTGTTGCCCCCGCGCAACACACTGACGCGAAACTAACCTGAAGCCGGCGCAATCGGCGGGGCTTACCCGTAGTATTGATCACTGTCTGGCATTGGTCGTCCCTGCTTCTCAAGGGCCGGACATGAGCGTGAAGCGCCGAAAACGGCGCACACCAGCCTGAAAACGATCCAACAGGATCACAACTCTGGAGATGTTCACGATGAAAAAATCCCTGATCGCGCTGGCCGTGTTCGGCATGTTCACCGGCGCGGCGCTGGCCGACGGCAACAGCGTGACGCTGTACGGCAAGATTGACGCGGGCCTGGTGCACCTGACCGGCCTGAACAACGGTGCCGGCGGCGCCGTTTCGTCGACCGGCCTGGAATCGGGCATTACCGGCGGCGACCGCATTGGCGTCAAGGGCACCGAAGACCTGGGCGGCGGCCTGAAGGTTCTGTTCGACGCCGAAACCGGCTTCTGCGGCACCGGCTACAACCAGAACCTGAGCGTTGGCGCCACCGGCAAGCAATCCTTCTGCACCGGCAGCGGCTACTTCATGGGCCGTCAAGCCTACGTCGGCCTGACCGGCGACTTCGGTACCGTGCTGGCCGGCCGTCTGTACGACGCGATCTTCGGTGCTGAAGCGACCCTGGATCCGTTCGGCGCCGGCTACACCGGTCAGTCGGCCAACCTCGACGTGACCGTCGGCCAACTCGGCCTGATCCGTTCGAACCAAGCGCTGGCTTACGTCACGCCGAACCTGTCGGGCTTCACCGGCACCGCGGCTTATGTCTTCGCCGCCGGCGCGGGCACGATCCCCGGCGCGACCCCCGGCACCAGCAACGTCCCGCGCGCGGTTGACCTGAAGGGCGAGTACGCCAACGGCCCGATCTACGCCGTGCTCGACTACGCGCAAGTGCAGAACGCGATCGCCAACCCGACCACCCTGGTCAACGACGGCAAGATCAAGACCTGGCTGGCTGGCGCGAGCTATGACTTCGGCGTGGCCAAGGTCGTTGCCGAATATCAGACCGCGAAGAAGGACTACTGGGACGGCAAGACCGACTTCTGGCTGGTGGGTGCAACCGTTCCGGTCGGCGCCGGCTCGATCATGATGTCGTACGGCAACGCCAAGAGCACGCTTACGGACGCTGCCAGCCCGCTTGCTGCCGGCACGGCCAAGCAGTACGCGATTGGCTACACCTACAGCCTGTCGAAGCAGACCAGCCTGTACACCTCGTACGCGCACCTGACCAACGAATCGGCGAGCGCTTCGCTGTCGGGCACCTCGTTCGGCGTGGGCACGGCCACCGATGGCATCGGCGCTGGCACTGGCGTGACGGGCAACGCTTCGAGCGGCTTCGCTCTCGGCATCGTCCACAACTTCTGATCGACGCGTCCGCCAGGACGTTTCGCATCATGAAGCAACCGCCCCCTCGGGGGCGGTTTTTTTATGGTGCGCCCGGCAGGGCGCACCTGCTTGGAGGTGAAAGTCCTCTACCGGCCCGGCAAGGGGAACGGTTAGCCGAAGGCAAGGGTTTCGCGGGCGACTGCGGGTCTGAAGGAAGCCGGATGGCAAAGCGCTGGCCTGACTTCAGGCAAGCGGATACGAGGCGCCGCATCGGGGTGAGATGTCCATAATCATCAAAGCCCGAAACTTGCACGGAACGGTGCGGCGTAGATCCGACAGGCATAAGCGTGAAGGCGGGTGCGCAATACCCGGGGAGATCTGATCGCGTGCCCGAGAGGGCTACCGGCGTCGAGAGGCGACGGGATGCACGGTCAGAAGTCAGCCGAGGCCATAGTAGGTGCCGGCACGGACCGAAGGGCCGAACGAGCAGGACCGAGAGTAGGACGTTCGATCTTGACGCCCAGCGATGAGGCAGAAGCCGCCGCGAGGCGGGCCGAGCGCGAAGCAGCCGGACGGAATCCGGGGAGTGCGCGCGTCGGTGCCGAGGTGGGTGCAGCGACGAACGGGCGAACGAAATCGGAGGGCCGCCAGCTCATGGAGCGGG
>JAKAHP010000175.1 GCA_021825505.1 Pseudomonadota bacterium | reverse complement strand
CCGTCATCCAAAAGAAATTTCAAAAGGAAGTTCCCGATGCAAGCGTCCCGTCGCCAGTTCGTACTGGCCCTGGCCTGTGCCGCGGCCGCGCCGCTGCCCGCGGCCGCCGCCACGGCCACTGCCGCAGCCGCCCCCGACGGCGTCGCCCTGCTGCGTGGCTGGCTGCGCGACACGCGCAGTGGCAGCGCCGACTTCACGCAGCAGGTCACCGACGCGAAGGGCGCGCGCGGCGCGGTCTCGCGCGGGCATTTCGACTTCGAGCGCCCGGGGCGCTTTCGCTGGTCGTACAGCGCGCCGTACCGGCAGGACATCGTCAGCGACGGCAGCACGATCTGGACCTACGACCATGACCTCGACCAGGTCACGCTGACGCGCGCGTCGCGCGCACTGGCCGGCACCCCGGCCGCGCTGCTCGCCGGCGCCGACATCGACGCGGTGTTCAAGCTGGCAGCGCTGCCCGCGGCCGACGGCCTGCAGTGGGTGCAGGCCACGCCGCGCGACAACGACAGTTCGTTCGCCTGGGTGCGCATCGGTCTGCGCGAAGGCGCGCAGGGGCCCGAACTGGTGCGCATGCAGCTGCACGACGCCTTCCGCCGGACCTCGGACATCGAGTTCTCGGCGCAGCGGCGCAATCCGGCGTTGCCGGCGGCGACGTTCCGCTTCGCGATTCCGGCCGGCGCCGCGGTGCTCGACCAGCGCTGACGCGCGATGACGGCCGGCCTGTTCGACGATCCGCCGGCGGGCAGCGTCCCGCTGGCCGAGCGGCTGCGGCCGCGCACGCTCGACGAAGTCGTCGGCCAGACCCAGCTGCTGGGCGAGGGCAAGCCGCTGCGCCTGGCGTTCGAGCTGCGACGCCTGCACTCGATGATCCTGTGGGGCCCCCCGGGGGTTGGCAAGACGACGCTGGCGCAGTTGATCGCGCGCAGCTTCGACGCGCAGTTCATCGCGATCTCGGCGGTGCTCGGAGGGGTCAAGGACATCCGCGACGCGGTCCAGCAGGCCGAGGCGGCGCGCGCCGTCGGGCGCGCCACGCTGGTGTTCGTCGACGAGGTGCACCGCTTCAACAAGAGCCAGCAGGACGCGTTCCTGCCGCACGTCGAATCGGGGCTGTTCACCTTCATCGGTGCGACCACCGAGAACCCGTCGTTCGAAGTCAACAGCGCCTTGCTGTCGCGCGCGACGGTGTATGTGCTGCAGCCGCTGAGCGCCGAGGAACTGCAGCAGCTGGCGCGGCGCGGATTCGCTGCCTGCGGCATCGAGCAGGCCGACGACGACGCGCTGGCCTTGCTCGCCGCGCACGCCGACGGCGACGCCCGGCGCCTGCTCAACGCGGTCGAGGCGGTGGCCGCGGCGGCGCGGCGCGACGCGCGCACGCATGTCGACGTGGCGCTGCTGAGCGCCACGCTGGGCGAGGCGCTGCGCCGCTACGACAAGGGCGGCGATCAGTTCTACGACGTGATCTCGGCGCTGCACAAATCGGTGCGCGGCAGCGACCCCGACGCGGCGCTGTACTGGATGGCGCGCATGCTCGACGGCGGCGTCGACCCGCTGTACATCGGTCGGCGCCTGATTCGCATGGCCAGCGAGGACATCGGGCTGGCCGACCCGCGCGCGCTCGGCCATACGCTGGACGCGGTGGCCGCGTTCGAGCGCCTGGGCAGCCCCGAGGGCGAGCTGGCGCTGGCGCAGGCGGTCATCTACCTGGCGATTGCGCCGAAGTCCAATGCCGTGTACCTGGCGGCCGGCCAGGCGCGGCGCTTCGTGCGCGAGCATGGCAGCGCCCCGGTGCCCGACCATCTGCGCAACGCGCCGACCCGGCTGATGCGCGAGATCGGCGCCGGCGCCGGCTACCGCTACGCGCACGACGAGCCCGGCGCGTTCGCCGCGGGCGAGCGCTACTTCCCGGCCGGCGTGCCCGAGACGCGCCTGTACCGGCCGACGCCGCGCGGCCAGGAAGCGCGCATCGGCGAGCGCCTGGCCGAGCTGCGACGGCTCAATCGCGACGCACGCGCGGCGCACGACGACAGGGCATGACGCGCATTGTCGGTGCACAGTTGGGGGTTTCCGCGAAGGCGCCGCGGCGCCGTGTGGTTATCATTCGCGGCCATGCGGAAACGACGCGGGATGCGAGTCACCACCGTGGCTTGTCATAGGAGACACTCGAGCGGGCCCCACGCCCTGCGCCTTGCGGCGCAGTCGGCGCGGTCGGCCTGCACGTCGATTCCGTTTGCACCATGCGCGGGAGATCGAACCCGAGCATGAAACTTGCGACCCCCACGCCGCTTGCCGTCCGGGCCCAAAAGGAACCCGCCGGCGAACGACGCACAGCAAGACCCTGAACCCATAAGGACGAAGCGGGATGGAAACATTTATACAACAAATCGTCAACGGCCTCGTGCTGGGCAGCATGTATGCCCTCGTCGCACTCGGCTATACGATGGTTTACGGCATCGTGAACCTGATCAACTTCGCCCACGGCGACGTGATGATGGTCGGCGCGATGACCGCGTATTCGATGTTCAAGGTGTTCAACCACCTGATGCCGGGGCTGCCCGGCTGGCTCACGGTGGTGCTGGCCACGGTGGTCGCGATGATCGTCTGCGGCACCTTGAACTTCTTCATCGAACGCTTCGCCTACCGCCGCCTGCGCAACGCGCCGAAGCTGGCGCCGCTGGTCACCGCGATCGGCATGTCGATCCTGCTGGAAACGCTGGCGATGGTGATCTGGGGGCGTGACTACAAGGTGTTCCCGAACCTGCTGCCGCAGAACATCATCAGCATCCACGGCGTCGTGATCACGCCGGTGCAGGTGATGATCCTGGTGCTGACCGCGGTGCTGCTGGGCGGGCTGACGCTGCTGATCAACCACACCAAGCTCGGCCGCGCGATGCGCGCCACCGCCGAGAACCCGCGCGTGGCGGGGCTGATGGGCGTGAACCCGAACTTCGTGATTTCGGCAGCCTTCGTCATCGGCGCCGCGCTGGCCGCGATCGCCGGCGTGATGTGGTACGCGAACTTCTCGACCGCCAACTTCTACATGGGCTTCACGCCGGGTCTGAAGGCGTTCACCGCC
The DNA here is from genome assembly GCA_021825505.1 of Pseudomonadota bacterium. Taxonomy (GTDB): domain Bacteria; phylum Pseudomonadota; class Gammaproteobacteria; order Burkholderiales; family Burkholderiaceae_C; genus Thiomonas_A. The sequence continues at coordinate 3,148 of JAKAHP010000175.1, read as the reverse complement.
GCGGTGCTCGGCGGCATCGGCAACATGAGCGGCGCGATGGTCGGCGGCGTGCTGCTGGGCGTCATCGAAGTGCTCGGCGCCGGCTATATCGGCACCGTCACGCACGGCCTGTTCGGCAGCAACTACCAGGACATCTTCGCGTTCATCGTGCTGATCCTGGTGCTGACGCTGCGCCCGCAAGGCCTGCTCGGCGAGCGCGTCGCCGATCGCGCCTGAGGACGGAGGAGCTCACAACATGCAAAGTTCACAAACCCGTCTGATCGGCTTCCTCATCGCCGCGGTGGGGCTGCTCGCGTTCCCGCTGCTGCTGCAAACGGTCGGCGACGCCTGGGTGCGCATCGCCGCGTTCGCGCTGCTGTACACGATGCTCGCGCTGGGCCTGAACATCGTCGTCGGCCTCGCCGGCCTGCTCGACCTGGGCTACATCGCGTTCTACGCGGTCGGTGCCTACATGTTCGCGCTGCTGGCGTCGACCCAGCTGACCGACAACTTCGACGCGCTGGGCGCGCTGTTCCCGCACGGCTTCGACGTCTCGATGTGGCTGGTCATTCCGCTGGGCGCGGGGCTGGCGGCGCTGTTCGGCATCCTGCTGGGCACGCCGGTGCTGAAGTTGCGCGGCGACTACCTGGCGATCGTCACGCTCGGTTTCGGCGAGATCATCCGCATTTTCATGAACAACCTGAACGCGCCGGTGAACATCACCAATGGTCCGCAAGGCATTTCAGGAATCCATGGCGTGCGCTTGTTCGGCTGGCACCTCAACCACAACATCGACATCGGCAGCTACACGATCAACTCGGTTACCGAGTACTACTGGCTGTTCCTGGTGCTGGTGACGCTGACCGTGATCATCTGCTACCGGCTGCAGGACTCGCGCATCGGACGCGCGTGGATGGCGATGCGTGAGGACGAGATCGCCGCCAAGGCGATGGGCATCAACACGCGCAACATGAAGCTGCTGGCGTTCTCGATGGGCGCGACCTTCGGCGGCGTCGCCGGCGTGATGTTCGCGGCGTTCCAGGGCTTCGTCTCGCCAGAGTCGTTCTCGCTGATGGAGTCGGTCAACGTGCTGGCGATGGTCGTCATCGGCGGCATGGGCAACATCCCCGGCGTCATCCTCGGCGCGGTGCTGCTGTCGGTGCTGCCGGAGGCGCTGCGTTACCTCGGCTTCATTTCCGACTGGCAACAGGCGCATTTTGGGCATGTCTACATGGATAGCGGCATCCTGCGTCAGCTGATCTATTCGCTGTCGATGATCCTGGTGATGTTGACGCGGCCGAAGGGCTTGTGGCCGGCGCCCGAGCACGGCAAGGGTGTCGCCGCACTGGGTCTGGGCAACAAGGCGGCCGCCACGGCCAAGGAGGGCGCGTGATGAGCGACAACGCACCCGTGACGTTGCAGGTGGCCGGCGCGTCCAAGCGCTTCGGCGGGCTGCAGGCCCTGTCCGACGTCGGCATCCAGATCCGCCGCGGCCAGATCTACGGCCTGATCGGACCGAACGGCGCCGGCAAGACGACGTTCTTCAACGTCATCACTGGCATGTACACCCCCGACAGCGGCGACTTCTCGCTCGAGGGCAAGCCGTATCGGCCGCAGGCCGTGCACCAGGTCGCGCGCGAAGGCATCGCGCGCACCTTCCAGAACATCCGGCTGTTTCCTGACATGACGGCGCTGGAAAACGTGATGGTGGGGCGCCACGTGCGCACCAGCAGCGCGGTGATCGGCGCGGTGCTGCGCAGCGCCAGGTTCAAGGCCGAGGAGCACGCGATCCGTTCGCGCGCTTATGAACTGCTGCAATACGTCGGCATCGCGCACTACGCCGATTTCCGCGCCCGCACGCTGTCGTACGGCGATCAGCGTCGACTGGAGATCGCGCGTGCGCTGGCCACCGACCCCAAGCTGCTGGCGCTGGACGAACCGGCCGCCGGCATGAACGCGACCGAGAAGGTGCAATTGCGCGAGCTGCTGTCGCGCATCCGCGAGGACGGGCGCACGATCCTGCTCATCGAGCACGACGTGAAGCTGGTCATGGGGCTGTGCGACCGCGTCACCGTGCTCGACTACGGCAAGATCATCGCCGAGGGCGTGCCGGCCGACGTGCAGAAGGATTCGAAAGTGATCGAAGCGTATCTGGGAACGGGGGAGCATTGAGATGAGTGAAGCTCTCCTGCAAATCAAGGGCCTGAAAGTCGCCTACGGCGGCATCCAGGCGGTCAAGGGCATCGACTTCGAAGTGCGCTCAGGCGAACTCGTCAGCCTGATCGGCGCCAACGGTGCCGGCAAGACGACGACGCTCAAGGCGATCACCGGCATGCAGCCGATCACCGACGGCCAGATCGTCTACCAGGGGCGGCCGGTGCAGGGCCGCGGCTCGTTCGAGCTGGTGCGGCAGGGCCTGGCGATGGTTCCGGAAGGTCGTGGCGTGTTCACGCGCATGACGATCACCGAGAACCTGCTGATGGGCGCCTACATCCGCAGCGACAAGAAGGCGATCCAGGCCGACATCGACCGCATCTTCGAGATCTTCCCGCGCCTGAAGGAGCGTCGCGACCAGCTCGCCGGGACGATGTCGGGCGGCGAACAGCAGATGCTGGCGATGGGGCGCGCGATGATGTGCCAACCGAAGCTGCTGCTGCTCGACGAGCCGTCGATGGGCCTGTCGCCGATCATGGTCGACAAGATCTTCGAAGTCGTCTCCGACATCGCCAAGCAGGGCGTGACCATCCTGCTCGTCGAGCAGAACGCCAAGCGCGCGCTGCAACTGGCCAGCCGTGGCTACGTGATGGATTCGGGCACGATCAGCATGACCGGAACCTCCGACGAGCTGCTGCACGACCCGCGCGTGCGCGCCGCCTACCTCGGCGAATAAGCCTCGCCGCCCGCAAGGCGGCCCGGCTTCGAGACCCGCGACCACGCGCCAGCGTGTTCGCGGGTCTTTTTGCATCAAGGCCGCGAGCCGTCAGCGCATCAGGTCGAAGCCTGCCGCAAGCCCCGGCGCGCGACGCCGCACGCGGCCATTCCCCCCGGGAGCGCATCAGCGCATCAGGTCGAAGCCTGCCGATCGCCCCGCAGCGCGACGCCCCGCGCGGCCATTCCCCCCGGAGCGCATCAGCGATTCAGGTGGAAGCCTGCCGCAAGCCCCGAAGCG
>JAKAHP010000174.1 GCA_021825505.1 Pseudomonadota bacterium | reverse complement strand
GGTGGTCTTGATCAACTGCGCCACGCGTTCGTCGTCGATCGTTCGCGGCTTGCCCGGGCGCATATCGTCGTACAGGCCCGCGATGCGGCGATCGACAAAGCGCGATCGCCACTTGCCGACCGTGGCCATGCTCAGCTTGAGTCGCGCAGCAATGTCCTTGTTTTGTTCACCGCTCGCGCTGTCCAGAATGATGCGCGCACGCACGCTCAGCGCCGCCGGCAGCGAGCGGCTGCGAGCGAAGGATTGAAGCTGCGAACGCTCCGCGTCCGTCAGCAAAAGTTCGGCCTTCGGCCTGCCTGTTTTCATCGCGGTATCTCAGGTTCAAAGATACCGCACTGGCATGCAAGATTAATGCCAGTTATTTACGGGACAGCACATTAGAAACCCGCCAAAGTCATACGGATGCTGGGGCCGGATGAACCGTATGGCTCGGATCGTCGCTGATGTCACCGCAGGTCGCCAACTGGGCAAGGCACGACATCGCCAGCGCGCAGCCCTGGTCAGCCGCCAGGCGCAGCCAGTGCGTGGCTGATGCGCGATCGCGCTCGACGCCGAGCCCGTTGATGTAGAGCAGCCCGAGCCGGTATTGGGCCGTTGCGCAGCCCTGGGTGGCCGCGCGCAGAAACAGATCCGAGGCGCGCGCAAAGTCCTGCGCCACGCCGCGGCCGCGGGCGCACATGTCGCCCAGGTGATATTGGGCCAACGGGTGTCCCTTGGCAGCCGCAGCGGCGAGCAGTGCGGCGGCCTTGCGCAAATCAGCGGTGACGACGCCATCGTCGCTCTTGTACAGAGCGCCCAGGCAGACCTGCGCTTTCACGTAGCCTTGCTCGGCCGATAGCTCCCACCAATACCGGGCCCGCCCAGGGTCGGCAGGGACGCCGGCGCCGCGCAGAAAAAGGCATCCAAGCTGGTACTGGGCCACGGCGTTGCCGCCTTGCGCGGCGATGGAGAACTCGCGTGCTGCCGCGTCGAAGCGGCCTTGACTCTTGCAATGCATGCCGCTGCCCAGCGCCGCGGCCAAGTCCCGTTGATGAGAAACGTCGGCAAACGATTCCATGAACGACACCCTCCAAGTGGAACCTCGTCCAACGAGGAAGCTTGCAATCGCCGCCGCCAGAACCCTGCAGCAAGCCGTGACTTGACGGCGATGCGCGAAACCTCAGCACATGGTAAGCGGTATGTCGCGCGTGACGACGACGGGCGTGCAATTCTTGTCTGCTGTCAACTCGTCAGCGCGGTACGCGACCGGCGACGCCCGGCTCAGGGCTGGATCTGCGCGTGGCCTTGCTGGTGCAACTGGGGCAACCTGGCCAACGCGCCACCGTTGAGCAGCACGCCCGGCAGCAACTCGGCATTGCCCCAATGGTGCGCCATCATCGAGATCGATCAGCACCAGTCGGTGCCCGTCGGCGATGCCGTCGGCACCGATTCGTCGCAGGGCACACGGCAGGCCTGCTGGAACAGACCATAAAGCTGCGCCGCGCTGGCCGACAACGCACCCGCGCGGCGGCGGATCAGGCCCACGGTGCGCCGCACTTCGGGGTCGCGCAGCGGCCTGCCCACGAGCTTCGGGTTCCCGGCCAGCGCCGCCGCGGGCATCGCGGCCACGCCGAGGCCGGCTTCGACCAGCGCCAGCGCGGCGGCGCCCGTCTGGACTTCGTAGGCTACGCGTGGCTGCAGTGCGCTTCCGGCCAGCGCGCGGTCGAGCACCAGTCGGTTGCCGGAAGTTCGCGCCAGCGCGATGAATGCGTGCGACCCGAGTTCCGCCCACGCGACGCTCGCGTGTTCGCTCAGCGCGTGGTCCGCACGGCAGGCAAGCACAAAGGCTTCGTCGAACAACGGGGCGAATTCGACGTTTCCGTCGGGCATGTCGACAAAGCTCAGTCCGAAGTCAGCGTCGGCCTGCGAGACCGCTTCTCGCACTTCGTTGGACTTGACGTCGAGCACGATGACCTGAACCCGGGGGTGGCTTTGACGGTAGCGCGCCAGCATGGGCGCCACGAGGCCGGGCAGGACGCTGGGCACGCAGGCCAGCGTCACGCGGTCCCCGCGCGTCGCCGGATCGCCCCGGATCGCGAGCAGGGCGTTGTCGAGATCGTCGAGCAGCACGCGCATCTTGCGCTCGAACTCGCGGCCCGCGGCGGTCAGCGTCACGCGCCGCGTGGTGCGCTCGACCAGGCGAACCCCCAGCGCACGCTCGAGCTTGTCGATGCGCCTGCTGTACGCCGGCTGCGAAAGATGCACGGCGGCGGCGGCCTTGCGGAAGCTTCCGAGCTCGGCCAGGGTGCGAAACGCGATGAGGTCGTCGATGTCGAAAGGAATGCTCATGCCCGCGCATCCGGATGGATTTTATTGATGCACATTTTCGATCAATCCATGCCATCATTGCAATGGACTCGCATGTCAGCGAGACGGATACTCTCGCTCCATGTCGAGCACAAACCTTCCGCGCGAGACGCCTGCATGCGTCGTCGACGTGCTGGTCATCGGGGGCGGCAATGCTGCGTTGTGCGCCGCATTGACCGCACGCGAGGCCGGCGCGTCCGTGATGCTGCTGGAGGCGTCGCCGCGCGCGTGGCGCGGTGGAAATACGCAGCACACGCGCAACCTGCGCTGCATGCACGACGCGCCGCAGGACGTGCTCGTCGACGCCTACCCCGAAGAGGAGTATTGGCAGGACTTGCTGAAGGTGACCGGGGGGCAGACCGACGAGGCGCTGGCCCGCTTGGTCATTCGTGCGTCGGCGCGCGTGCGTCCGTGGATGCGTCGGCACGGTGTGCATTTTCAGCCGTCCCTGTCCGGAGCGCTGCACACCGCAAGAACCAATGCGTTCTTCATGGGTGGGGGCAAGGCCTTGGTCAACGCCTATTACCGCAGTGCCGAGCGTCTGGGCGTGCAGATCCGGTACGAAAGTCCGGTGGATCGCCTGGAGCTCGAGGGCGGGCGATTCGTCGCCGCCTGGGCAGCGGGCCGCCGCATTGCCGCGCGTGCGTGCGTGCTGGCCGCCGGCGGCTTCGAATCGAACCGTGCATGGCTGCGCGAAGCCTGGGGGCAAAACGCGGACGGCGAATACCCTTCGGACAACTTTCTCATTCGTGGCACCCGGTTCAACACCGGCGTACTGCTGCGTTTCATGCTGGACGCCGGTGCCGATGCGGTCGGCGATCCCACGCAGGCCCATATGGTGGCCATCGACGCGCGCGCGCCGTTGTACGACGGTGGCATTTGCACACGCATCGACTGCGTGTCGCTCGGCGTCGTGGTGAACCGGCGCGGCGAGCGCTTCTACGACGAGGGAGAGGATTTCTGGCCGAAACGCTACGCCATATGGGGGCGCCTGGTGGCGCAGCAACCCGGACAGATTGCCTGGTCGATCATCGACGCCAAGGCGGTCGGACGTTTCATGCCCCCGGTATTTCCGGGGACGGTCGCCGCAACGCTTCCCGAACTGGCGCGTGCCCTCGAGGTTCCGGAAGACGCATTCATGGCCACGCTCAATGCCTACAGCGCCGCGTGCCGAGGAAGCGATTTCGACCACACGCGACTCGATGATTGCCGCACCGAGGGCCTGGTACCCGCGAAGAGCCATTGGGCACGGGCCCTCGATACGCCCCCGTTCACGGCTTATGCGCTGCGTCCTGGCGTGACGTTCACCTACCTGGGGCTGCGCACCGACGCGACTGCAGCGGTGCGCTTCGGTGGCGTGCCCAGCCCCAATCTATTCGTGGCGGGAGAAATGATGGCGGGCAACGTGCTGGGCCGAGGGTATACGGCCGGGGTCGGCATGAGCATCGGCACGGCTTTCGGCCGTATCGCGGGCGAACAGGCGGCGCATGCCGCGCGCCGGGAGGACCAGCATGTTGCCGCTTGAGCAACTCGTGAGGGATGCGCGTGCCAGTGCGGAACCGTTGGCGCTCGGCGATACCCCTGAAGGGGTCGAGCAGGAGGCTTCCCGCATCCTGCACATCTGCAACGCGTGTCGCTACTGCGAGGGGTTCTGCGCAGTTTTTCCGGCGATGACTCGACGTTTGGAGTTCCCGAGCGCGGACGTGAACTACCTGGCCAATCTCTGCCACAACTGCGGCGCCTGCCTGCATGCGTGCCAATACGCGCCGCCTCACGAATTCGGCGTCAACGTGCCCCGCACCATGGCGCAGGTGCGCGTGCACAGCTATGCGCGCGCCGCCTGGCCACGCGCGTTCGGCGCACTGTACGCGCGCAACGGAACGGCGCTGGCGCTGACGCTGGCCGGCGGCATCGCGCTGTTCCTGGTGCTGGCGCTGGCCTTGCGCGGCACCCTGGCGGGGCACGCCGGTGCCGGTAACTTCTACCAGGTGTTCCCGCATGGGCTCATGGCAGGAGTGTTCTCGGCCGCGTTCGTCTGGGCGTTGCTCGCGCTGGGCATCGGCACCGCACGTTTCTGGGGCGAGCTGGGGGTGTCCGCGCCGGGCATTTCGGCGCTGGGGGACGCGGCGGGGGCCGCAGCCAGCCTGCGCTACCTGGGCGGGGGGCACGGTCAAGGGTGCAATAACGCCGACGACCGCTTCTCGCTGGCGCGCCGGCGCTTTCACCACGCCGTCTTCTACGGGTTCATATTGTGTTTCCTGGCCACCGTGGTGGCGACGTTCTACGACTATGCCTTGCATCGCCAGGCGCCTTACGCCTACACCAGTCCGCCCACGCTGCTGGGCACCGCGGGCGGCTTGCTGATGGTGCTGGGCGGCGCCGGCCTGCTGGTGCTGAATCTGCGCCGCGCAGCCTTGCAGGGCGATCCCGCGCAGCGACCGATGGACCGGGGATTCATCGCGCTGCTGCTGCTGGTGGCGGCGAGCGGCCTGGCGCTGGCCGCGTGGCGTGACAGCGCGGCGATGCCGCAGTTGCTGGCGCTGCACCTGGGCGCGGTTCTGGCCTTGTTTCTCACCATGCCGTACGGTAAGTTCGCGCATGCGCCGATGCGCCTTGCGGCTTTGCTGGCCTGGGCCGTCGAACGCAGGCAGCCGCTGCGCCTCGGACTGGCGGAAGACTGATTTGACGGCTGGGCCGCGCTGCGGTCCCGGCCCTGATCCGAAAGAGTCGCGACCAAGCGACCGGTCATTTGAAAGCCACCAAGCGCGGCTGCGAGCCGCTGGGGAGACATGTCATGACAGTCAGTGCAAGCGATACCCAAGGGCCTTCGCGGGATGCGATCTACAAGGTCGCGCTGGCCAGCATCATCGGCTCGGTGATCGAACAGTACGACTTCCTCGTCACCGGAATCGTCGCCGCCACCGTATGGGGCGGCGTGTTCTTCAAACTCCCTGATCTCGCGGCGATTGCCGCGGCGATTGCGGTGTACGGGCTGGGCATCGTCATTCGGCCCGTCGGTGCATTCATCTTCGGCAACCTCGCTGACCGGTACGGGCGCAAGGACGCCATGGTCTGGGCGCTGTTGCTCATGGGGATCAGCACGCTGTTCATCGGGTTGACGCCCGGCTACGACAGCATCGGCAGCGCCGCGCCGATCTTGCTGATCGTGTTCCGGTTGGCGCAGGGCATCAGCTTCGGCGCCGAGTTCGGTACCGCATCGACCTGGGTGGTCGAGCAGGCCGCGAAGAGCCCGGACCGGGCCTTCTGGGGCGCCTGGGTCGGCTTCGCGATTCCCATCGGCTTGCTGCTGGGTTTCGGTTCGGTGTTGATCGTGCGCTCGAACATGGCTCCCGCCGACTACACGGCGTGGGGCTGGCGGATCTTCTTCTTCATCGGCTTCGCGGTGGCCATCGTCGGCATCGTCATCCGCGCGCGTTCGCAGGACAGCTTCGTGTTCGAGCGCCTGCAGCAGGGAAGCGGCACCTTGTCGAGCCCCGCGGTGCAGGTCTGGAAGGAAATGCCTTGGCGCATTCTGCGTACCTCGCTGGTCAACGCCATGTTCGGCGGCGCGTTCTTTCTCAGCTTCGTGTTCGGCACCGGCTACATGAAGGCGGTGGGCTTCAGCGGCATGCAAGCCGAGTCCGTCGGCCTGATCGCCGCCGCGTCGATGCTGGTGTTCATGTATGTCGGCGCGCGGCTCGCCGACCGCATCAACCGGCGCACGGTGTTGCTGGTCTCGGCCGGGGTATTCCTGGTGTGGGCGCTTCCTTATTTCTACCTGCTCAACATGCATGTGTTCGCGCTTGCCGTGCTGGCCGAAGTGGTCGGGTTCGGCTTTGTGTTCGGCTTCGGCTATGGCGCGATTCCCACCTTCTA
>JAKAHP010000173.1 GCA_021825505.1 Pseudomonadota bacterium | reverse complement strand
CCGTCTCCAGCTGCGCGGTCAGCGCCCATTCGGCGTTGTAGCGGCGCTGGCGGATCCAGGCCGCGGTCTCGCGGCCGATCTGCGGGTCGTCGAGCAGCATCTTGTGCACGTCGATGAACGCCGCCAGCTCGGGCGGCGCGTCGTCGGGCAGCTCGCCCTGCAGCGTGTCGAGCTCGGCACGCACCGCGCCGCGCGCGGCGCGCAGTCGGTCGACCTCGCGCTCCTCGGTGCCCGGCTCGATGAAGTAGTGGGCGACGTCGAGGCGGGCCGAGGTCAGCAGTACGGCGCGCCCGACGGCAACGCCGCGCGAGACCGGAATGCCGAAGATCTGGACGGACATGGTGCAATGGTAGACGCAGCGAGGCGTCCTGGCGTTGACCGCTGTGTCAAACCGAAGTCAGGGCGGCATCTGGCCGACGTCGAGCACGAAACAGGCGCCGCCGCCCGGGTTCGGTTGATAGCGCGCATCGCCGCCGTGCAGCCGCGCGATGCGGCGCACCAGCGCCAGCCCCAGCCCGCTGCCGTCGCCGCTGCGCCCGCGCAGCCGCACGAAGGGTTCGAAGATGCGCTCGGCGTCGGCCGCCGGCACGCCGGGGCCGCGATCGCACACGCGGATGCAGGCGCCGTGCGCGGTGCGCTGCACCTGCACCGTCGGCGCTTGTCCCGGCGCGTGCCGGCGCGCGTTGTCGAGCAGGTTGCGCAGCGCATGGCGCAGCAGCCGCTCGTCGCCGCTGACATGTGCCCAGTCGCCCTGCACCTCGACGCCATCGCGCGCCGCTTCTTCGGCGGCCAGCGCCAGCAGGTCGATGTCGGTGCGCTCGAGCACGCGCTGTCCGCCCGCATCCAGGCGGCTGAACAGCAGGATCGCGCCGATCAGGTGGTCGAGCTCGGCCAGGTCGCGCCGCGCTTCGTGCAGCGCGGCCGTTTCCGGCGCGTCGGCACCGATCGCCTCGATCGCCATGCGCAGCCGCGTCAGCGGCGTGCGCAGTTCGTGCGAGGTGTAGGCCAGCAGCGAGCGGTGGCTCTGCACCAGCGCCTCGATGCGCCCGGCGGCGTCGTTGAACGCGGTGGCCAGCGCGGCGACCTCGTCACGTCCCTCGACCGCGACGCGCGCGCCCAGGTCGAGGTTGCCCAGCGCCTGCACCGCGCTCTGCAGGCGGCGCAGCCGTGCGCTGAGACGGCGCACCAGCGGCACGCTGATCGCCGCCACCAGCAAGGCGCTGAGCAGCGTCGTGCTCAGCGGCGACAGCAGCAGATGACGCAGCGGCGACGGCTTGACGCCGTACAGCTGCATCATCGCGTGGAATACCGCATGGCGCAGCTCGGCTTGCTGCGGGTCGAGAAAGAACAGCCGGTGCAGCACCAGCGCCGACACCAGCGCCTGCGTCAGCAGCGCGGCGACCAGCGCCAGCGCGAAGCGCGCCCACATCGGCATGCCGCGCCGGCGCGTTTCAGTGTCCATCCTGGCTGCGTGCGAACACGTAACCGGCGCCGCGCAGCGTCAGGATGCGCCGCGGGTGGCGCGGGTCGTCCTCGAGCGCGGCGCGGATGCGGCTGATGTGCACGTCGATCGAACGGTCGTAGACGTCCTGCGCGTCGCCGCTGGTCTTCACCGCGTCGAGCAGGAACTCGCGCGACAGCACCCGCCCCGGGTGACGCGCCAGCGCCAGCAGCAGGTCGAACTGGTAGCCGGTCAAGGCGCGTACTTCGCCGTCGATGCGCGCCTGGCGCGCCGCCGGGTCGATGTCGAGGCGGCCGAAGCGCAGCGTTGCCGCTGCCGCGCTGCCGCCGCGGCGGCGCTGGATCGCGCGCAGCCGCGCCAGCAGCTCACGCGGCTCGAACGGCTTGGGCAGGTAGTCGTCGGCGCCGAGCTCGAGGCCGAGCACGCGATCCATCGGATCGCCGCGCGCGGTCAGCATCAGCACCGGCAGGTCGTTGTCGGCACCGCGCAGCCGGCGGCACAGATCGAGCCCGTCGCCGTCGGGCAGCATCAGGTCGAGCACCAGCGCGTCGAAGCCGGGGCCGCGGCCCAGCGCATCGGCCAGGCCGAGTTGCGCTTCGGCCTGCCCCAGCGTGGCGGCGGTGCTCACCTGCCAGCCCGCCTGGCGCAGATAGTCTTCGACCATCTGCGCCAGCCGGGCGTCGTCCTCGACCAGCAGCACGCGCATCGCGTCGGCTCCGCGCGCGTTCAGCGCATGCCGCCGCGGCGCTCGCGGTGGCCGCGCCGCAGCAGTTCGAACAGTTGCGCGCGCTGTTGCGCATCGAGCACGTCGGCCACCGCGATCTCGGTGTTCAGACGCCGTTTCGACGCCTGCTCGAGCAGACCCATGCGCTGCGCGCGCAGCGCCTCGAGCGCGGCGCGGTCGACGCTCGGCGCGGCCAGCAGGTGCCATTGACGCTGCTGCAGTTCACGCAGCTGGTGCCAGGTGGCGCGACCGTCGGCGCGCGCGCCGCGCACGATCTCGCGAATGCGTGCGCGCTGCGCATCGCTGGCATGAACCCGGCGCAGCATGTGGTCGAACCAGGCGCGCTGCGGCGCGTGGTGCCAGCCGCTCCGGACGGCGGGGGCGGGCGCGCTGGCCGGTGCACCGGCCGGCGCGTCGGCGGCCAGTGCCGCGCACGGCGCGGCCATGAAGGTTGCAGCCGCCGCGGCGGCCAGCACATGACGCATCAAACGCAGCATGATCGAAACTCCTCGAAGCGATGGGGCATGTCGACGATGATGCCGCGCGTGCATTGCGCGCTTGTTCCGCGCTTGTGTCGCAATATTGCGGCGCTGCGTTGCGGCCCCCGGGCTATTCGCCTTCGCCGAACTTGTCGTCGACCAGCTGGCCGATCGCATCGAGCGCCTGCGCCGCGTCGTCGCCGTCGGCCTCGACGGTGACGCGCGCGCCGATCCCGGCGGCCAGCATCATCACGCCCATGATGCTCTTCGCGTTGACCCGTCGCGAGCCCTTGCTGAGCCAGACGTCGCTGCTGAACTCCGACGCCAGCTTGGTCAATTTGGCCGAGGCGCGGGCGTGCAGCCCGAGTTTGTTGCTGATCAGCAACTCGCGTTTCAACATGCCGCTTCCTCCTGGGAACCTTCGTCCATCGCCGCGATGCCGCGCCGGCCGCCTTCGAGCGCGCGCGCGGCGAGCACGTCGAGCGGCTCCTTGCGGTAGCACACGGCGCGCAGCAGCATCGGCAGGTTGACCCCGGCCAGCACCGCCACGCGTGTCGGCGTGCGTGCCAGGCTCCGCGCCAGATTGCACGGCGTGGCGCCGGCCGCGTCGACCAGCACCAGGGCGCCGTCGGCGCCGCCGACCCGCGCCAGCGCATCGGCAGCGCGTTGCGCGAAGCTCTGCGCGGTCGCATCGGCCTCGACGTCCAGCGCTTCCAGCCCTTGCGGGCAGGCGCCGTGCACGTGCACGACGCAGTCGCGCAGGGCGCTGGCCAGCGGGGCGTGGGCGACGATCAGGATGCCGGGCATCGGGAGGAGGCGGAGAGACGGCGGAAGGACGATTTTAGCTGCAATGCAGCATGCGATCGCGACGTGTCAATGCGCCGGCAGGCGGATCGAGGCGACGAAGCTGTGCGCCGCGTCGTCCTGGTAGTGGTCGGCCGCGGCCAGCGCGGTGGCCTGGTAGACCTGGCTGCCCTGCGCGAACAGCACGACGTGCTCGCGCACCGCGTCGCCGCGCGGACCCTGGCCGCTGACGTCCATTTCGACAGCATCGCTCAGCCCGGATGTTGCATTCGCCACCGTGCTGGCGTGCACCGCGCTGGCGCGGCCATGCACATTGGCCACGGCGGCCGCGCGCAGCGTCGCCAGCGCCGGCGCCACCTGCGCCGCGCGCCCGACGTCGGCGTGGGCCAGCGCGAAGGTCATGCCGGCGGCGACGCACCCGGTCATGCTCATCGAGACGCGCTGGCCGCCGAGCACGACCGGCTGCGTGAGCTGCTGCGGCTTGCACGGGAAGGTCAGCAGCAGGTCGACGCCCTTGGGGCGCGCTTCGCGCCAGTCCAGCGCGGGCGAGCATGCGCCAAGCAGTGCACATCCCAGCAGCACAACAAAAAGCACGTGCCGCCGTGGATGCTTCGAGGGGTTTGGTGAAGAATCGGACATGGAGCGGATTATCCGCGCCGCGTGCTCGCAGCGCTTCGGAGGACATTGATGGGTAACGGCCTGCTGTCGAAAGCGCGCGCACTGGTCGCGCTGCTGCTGCTCGGCGCCGCGGCGGGTCTGACCGCGCGCGCCGACACCGCGCTGCCGGCGGCGCACGACCTGCGCGCCAGCAGCGCGCGCGCCGCCGCGCGCGGCGAACCGCTGGTGCTGTTGTTCAGCCTGCCCGATTGCCCGTACTGCGAGGCGGTGCGCGCGAGCACCTACCGCTGGCTGCTGCGCGACGGTCGCGCGGTCGAGCAGATCGAGATGCGCGACGACGTCGCGCTGCGCGACTTCGCCGGCGCGCCGACCACCGGCGCGGCGCTGGCGCGGCGCCTGCGCGTGAAGCTGGCGCCGACCGTGCTGTTCGTCGGCCCGGGCGGGCGCGAACTCGCCCCGCGGCTGGTCGGCTCGGGTGTTCCGGACTATTACGGCGGCGAGGTCGACGACGCCCTGCAGCGCGCGCGCGCCGCACTGCAGCAGGGTGGCTGAGCATACTACCGGTAGTATAGGTATACTTCGCTTGGCATAGGGCGCGGGCCTGCTGCCCCGGTCCCGCGCCGGCTACGAACAAGGACAAGAGGTCAACCGATGAAGGTTTCCGCGGTACGACGCACGGCGGGCGCGCTGCTCGCGCTGGCACTGGCGTGGCCGGCCTGGGCCCAGGCACGCTCCCTCGATTTTGCGCAGGCGGTCGAACTCGCGCTGCACCAGAACCCCGACCTGCGCGCGGTGCAGGCGCAGATCGCCCAGGCGCGCGCCGGCGTCGCCCAGGCGCGCGGCGCACGCCTGCCGCGCCTCAGCGTCAGCGTCGGCGCCACGCGCACCAACGATGCGCTCAACGCCTTCGGGCTGAAACTGGCGCAGCGCGGTGCGACCTTTTCCGACTTTGGCACCAATGATTTCTTCCAGGCGTCCCAAGCGGGATTGAGCCCGGCGCAGATCGGTGCGATCGCGCCGACCGACCTGAACCACCCGGGCGCGGTCAACGACTTCAGCTCGCGCCTCGAGGCGCAGCTGCCGCTGTACACCGGCGGCAAGCTCGAGGGCTATATGCGTCAGGCGCACGCGATGCTGCTGGCGGCGCAGGCCGGCGACCGCGCCGCGCGCCAGGCCATCGTCGACCATGTGCTGCAGGCCTACGACGGCGTCTACACCGCGCGCGCCTATCGCGACGTCGCGGCCAAGGCGCTGGTGGCCGCGCAAAGCCAGCTGAAGATGGTCGACAACCTGTACCGGCAGGGCGTGGTGCTCAAGAGCGACGTGCTCGCGGCCCAGGTCAACCTCGAGAACGTGCAGGTGCAGCAGGCGCAGGCGGCCGACATGGAAGCGCAGGCGCTGGACGGCCTGCACGTCGTGCTCGGCCTGCCGCTGGACGAGCCGCTCGAGCTGGGCGCGCCGGTGAGCGTGGCGATGCCCGACGGCACCCCGGCGCGCTGGACCGACGCGGCGCTGCAGAACAACCCGCAGCTGGTCGCGATGAGCGAGCAGGTCGCCGCCGCCGGCGGTCAGGTCGAGGCGGCGCGCGCCGACCTGTATCCGCAGATCGGCGCGATGGCGCGCTTCGAGACGCATGATCCGAACGCCGGTTTCGCCGCGCACAGCTATACCGTCGGCGCGCAGCTGACCTGGAATGTGTTCGACGGCGGCGTGGCGCGCCAGGCTGTCGATCAGGCCGCCGCGGCGCGCGACGCACTGCAGCTCAAGCTGCAGTCGGCACGCGCGCAGCTGGCGATGCGGATCGAGGACGCATACCGTCGCGCCCGCCTGGCCGACGGCCAGATCAAGGGCCGCGAGCTCGCGGTGCAGCAAGCGGCCGAGGCCGAGCGCATCGTCGCGCGGCGCTACGCCGACGGCGTCGGCACGCTGCTCGAGCTGCAGGGGGCGCAGGCCATGCTCGACAAGGCGCGCGCCGACCTGGTGCTGGCGCGCAGCACCGCGACCACCCAGCGCGCCGCCTTGCTGCTGGCGCTGGGGCGGCTCGACGCCGGCGCCGCGCAGCCGCGCTGAGCGCTCCCCCCGAATTCCGCATTCCACGCCATACCCGCCGAGACCACCATGAACCCCACTCAACTACCGGCCCTGTGCC
>JAKAHP010000172.1 GCA_021825505.1 Pseudomonadota bacterium | reverse complement strand
GCGCCTGGTGCTGGCGCAGTGGTGGCTGGTGCTGCTGCTGGCGATCGTGCCGCTGCTGCTGAAGACCGCGCTGGTGTTCGGCGTGCAGCGCCTGCGCGGCACGCCGCCGGGGCTGGCATTGCGCAGTGCGCTGTGGCTGGCGCCGGCCGGCGAGTTCGGCATCGTGCTGCTGAACCTGGCGGCGGCGCGTCACCTGCTGCCGCCCGAAGTGCTGAGCCCGGTGCTGGCCGCGGTGGTGCTGTCGATGCTCGGCGCGCCGTTCCTGGCGCAGCACATCGAGGCGATCGTGGTCAAGCTGGTGGCCAGCGAATGGATGAGCGCGTCGCTGCAGCTCACCGACATCGCGCAGCGCGCGATCCGCACGCAGCGCCACGTCGTGATCTGCGGCTTCGGCCGCTGCGGGCAGAACCTGGCGCGGTTGCTGCACGACGAGGGCGTGGCCTACGTCGCGCTCGACCTCGACCCCGACCGTGTCGCGCAGGCCAGCAGCAGCGGCTGGAACGTCGTGTTCGGCGACGCCACGCGCCTGAGCAGCCTGCAGGCGGCGGGCCTGGGCCGCGCCAGCGCGCTGGCGCTGACCTATGTGAACAAGCCGTCGGCGCTGCGCGTGCTCGGCCTGGCGCACGAACACGCGCCGACGCTGCCGGTGATCGTGCGCACGCGCGACGACGGCGCGCTCGACGAACTGCGCGCGGCCGGAGCTGCCGAAGTCGTCCCCGAAGTGCTCGAAGGCGCGCTGATGCTGGCGTCGCAGACCATGGCGGTGGTCGGCGTGCCGCTGCCCAGGGTGGTCGCGCGGCTGCGCGCCGCGCGTGCCGAGCGCTACGGCCTGCTGCGCGACTACTTCCACGGTTTCGACGACGCCACGCTCGACGCCGCGCAGCGCACGCAGGCGCGCCTGCGCTCGCTGACGCTGCCGGGCGGCGCGCGCGCGGTCGGCCACCGCGTCGACACGCTGGCGCTGCACGGCGCGCGCCTGGTGCAGCTGCGGCGCGCCGACGTCCGCGTGCTCGAGCCCGAGCCGGGGCTGCGGCTTGCCGCCGGCGACACGCTGGTGCTGGCCGGCAGCGTCGAGCTGCTGGCGCTGGCCGAGGACGCCTTGCTCGGCGGCGGGTAAGCTATCGCGGATGTCCGCATCCCTGGCCTTGCCGCGCCGCCGCGAGCTGTTCGCCGGCGCCCGCGATACCCTGCCGCTGCTGCTCGGCGCGGCGCCGTTCGGCCTGATCTTCGGCGCGCTGGCCGCGCCCAGCGGCGTGTCGGCCGGCGGCGCGCTGGCGATGTCGGCGCTGGTGTTCGCGGGCTCCTCGCAATTCATCGCACTGAGCCTGCTGGCCACCGGCACCGGCGTCGGCCTGATCGTGCTGACCACGCTGATCGTCAACCTGCGCCACGCGCTGTACGCGGCCACGCTGCTGCCGCATGTCGCCGAACTGCCGCTGCGCTGGCGCGTGCCGCTGGCGTTCTGGCTGACCGACGAGACCTTCGCCGTCGTGCAGCAACGCTATGCCGCGCCGCTGCGGCCCGGTGAGGATCCCCGTCAGCGCCACTGGTATTACCTCGGCTCGTGCCTGTCGATGTACGGCAACTGGCTGGCGTGGACCGCGGCCGGGCTGTGGCTGGGCCACGGCGTGCCGCAGCTGCAGCATTGGGGGCTGGAATTTGCGATGGCCGCGACCTTCACCGGCATCGTCGCGCCGCTGCTGCGTGCGCGACCGATGCTCGGCGCCGCGCTGGCCGCCGGCAGCGTCGCGCTGCTCGGCCGCGCGCTGCCGTACAAGCTCGGCCTGATCGCCGCCGCGCTGGCCGGCGTCGTCGTCGGCGTCTGGCTCGAGGAGCGTGCCGCGGCGCGCCAGGCACAAGCCGACGCCGGGGGGTACACAACATGAATGGCTTCCAGGTGAACGGCTATCTGGTGGCGGTGATCGTCGGCATGGCCGCGGTCACGTTCGGTGTGCGGCTGGCGCTGTTCGCGCTCGGCGAGCGCGTGCGCTTCACGCCGCGCCTGCGGCGCGCGCTGGCCTACGTGCCGGTGGCGGTGCTCAGCGCGATCACGGTGCCGATGGTGCTGCTGCCCGACGGCAGCCACTGGCAGCTGAGCTGGCGCAATCCATGGCTGGCCGGCGCCCTCGTCAGCGGCGTGCTGGCGCTGCGCATGCGCAGCCTGCTGGCGGCGATCGTCGGCGGCATGGCGGTGTATTTGCTGTGGCGCTGGCAACTGGGCTGACGCGGCGCCATGCGTCGCCCGGGAGGTCGATAATCTCGACAGTGCCCTGAACCGAGGAGCAGGCGATGTCGAGAGCGTTTCGTCATGTGCCGGCCGGCCGCGCGCTGCATTGGTGGGCCGAGGGCTGGCGCGCGTTCCGCCGCGCACCGCTGGCCTGGCTGGGGCTGAGCGTGGCGCTGCTGGTCGTGCTGGCGCTGCTCGGCGTGCTGCCGCTGGGGCGGCTGCTCGCGCAATGGCTGGGCCTGCCGCTGTTCGCGCTCGGCGCGGTGTTCGCCGCGCTGCTGCAGCGCCGCTGGCGCGGTGCGCCGCGCGATCTGCCCGCCGGGCTCGTCGCCGAGACCGCCAACGACGGCGCGTTCGACGATTCGGCGCGGCAGTGGGCGGCGCGCATCAAGCCGCTGCTGATCGCGTCGTTGCTCGTGGCGGTGCTCAGCTGGGCCTTCGGCCTGGCCTTCGTCGCGCTGAGCGCGACCTTGCTGGGTGTCGGGCTGGCCGGTGTCGGCGCGCTGAGCGTGCTCGGCGGCGGGGTCGGCCTGATCGCCGGCGCCGGCGCGATGGCGGGCGGGCTGGCCACGCTGATGCTGCTCGGCCTGATCGCGCTGTTCCTCGTCAGCATCGCATTCTGGTTCGTCGGCACGCTGGTCACGCTCGGCGGGGTCGGCCCCTGGGACGCGATCGTGTTGTCGCTGCGCGCGGCGCTGGCCAACGTCGGCGCGCTGGCGCTGTTCTCGCTGTTGCTGGTGCCGGCGGCGATGCTGGCGCTGCTGCCGGCGGGGCTGGGCCTGCTGGTGCTGCTGCCGGTGTTGTCCGCGGCGTCTTATGCTTCGTTCGATGACGTGTTCGGCGCGGCCGGCACGCAACCCTGAACCGAACGAACTCACACCGACCCCATGGACGTCGTTTCCTACCTGCGCCGGCACATCCGCACCGTCGCCGACTGGCCCAGCCCGGGCGTGCAATTCCGCGACATCACCCCGCTGCTGCAGGATCCGCGCGTGTTCCGCGTGCTGATCGACCAGTTCGTGCATCGCTACATGGACCCGGAGCTGCGCCCGGACCTGGTGGCCGGAATCGATGCGCGCGGCTTCATCCTCGGCGCGGTGATCGCGTTCGAGCTCGGCGTCGGTTTCGTGCCGATCCGCAAGAAGGGCAAGCTGCCGTTCGACACCGTCGAGCAGAGCTACGAGCTGGAGTACGGCAGCGCCACCGTCGAGATCCACATCGATGCGCTGCAGCGCGGCCAGCGCGTGCTGCTGATCGACGATCTGATCGCCACCGGCGGCACGATGCTGGCCGGCAAGCAGTTGCTCGAGAAGCTCGGCGGCGACGTCGTCGAGGGCGCCGCGATCGTCGACTTGCCCGAGCTCGGCGGCTCGCAGCTGCTGCGCGCCGGCGGGCTCAAGCTGTTCACGCTGATCGACTATGCCGGACATTGACGCGGCGCGGCGGCACGGCCGACGCGCCGTGCTGCGGGCGCTGCCGGTCGTGCTGGCGGGGCTGAGCACGGCGCGGGCGCAGTCGGCGCAGCCGACGGCGGCGCCGCGCGTGCGTCTGCTCGGCATCGACCGCATCGCGCTCGGCGGCGACACCG
Source organism: Pseudomonadota bacterium (assembly GCA_021825505.1). GTDB lineage: Bacteria > Pseudomonadota > Gammaproteobacteria > Burkholderiales > Burkholderiaceae_C > Thiomonas_A. Next base: position 2,460 of record JAKAHP010000172.1, on the reverse strand, counting down.
CGACGCTCGACCTGCGGCTGCAGCTCGACAACCCCCACCCCTACCCGGTGCCCTTGCATGCGCTGCGCGTGCGTTGCGCCTTCGACGGCGTCGAGGTCGCCCACGGCGCCAGCCTGCGGCCGGTGCAACTGCCGGCGCGCGGCAGCGCGGTACTGGCCTTGCGCCTGGACGTCGACGCGCGCGCCCTGCTCACGGTGCTGGCCACGTTGCCGGCCGACGGCGTGGTCGACTACACGCTCGACGGCGACGCCGAGATCGGCCTGACGATGCTGCGCGTGCCGCTGCACGCCGCCGGGCGCATCGCGCTGCCGCAGCGCTGAGCGCGGGTCACGCCGTCGGCTGCGGCGCGGCGCCCAGCGTCCAGCTGCCGCGCACCTGGTAACGCCCCTCGCCGAGCATCGATTGCACCAGGCTCAGGCGTGTCGCGTCCCAGTGCAGCGGGGCAAACGCGGCAGGCGCCGCGGCGGGGTGCGCGCGCCGCGCCAGGGTGACGTGCGCGCTGAAGGCACGGCGATCACAGGGCAGGTCGGCCGCGCTCACCGCATCGCGCAGCGCGCGGTGCAGCGCGAGCAAGGGCGGCGGCGGCTGCAGCGGCGCCAGATGCGCGATGCCGCCGCCAGGCCACACGCGCGCGGCGTCCAGCGTCAGCGCGAAGCGCGACGTGCGTGCGGCCACCGCCGCGCCGATCGCGCACAAGGTGTCCAGACCCGTGGGCGCGACGCGGTCCATGAACAGCAGCGTCAGGTGCAGCTGCTCGCTGCGCGTGGCGCGCGCCGGTGGGGTGAAGCGCCACAGCGCGGCGTGCGCGGCCAGTTGCGCGCGCAGCGCGGCGTGCGGCCACAGCGCGAAGAACAGGCGCAGCGCGGGTGGGTGGTCGGAGCTCGGCATCTGATTTCGAGTATGCCACGACGCCCTGTGCGATCATGCACGGCTGTCACCGACCCTGCCGACGATGTCCGACACCGTCCGTCCCAACCAGTTCGCGCTGCTCGCCCAGCGCCGTTTCGCGCCGTTCTTCTGGACGCAGTGCAGCGGCGCGGCGAACGACAATCTGTTCAAGTTCGCGTTCACCGTGATGGTGACCTACCGCACCGGCGGCGCGCTCGCGCCGGGGCTGCTGGTGAACCTGATCGCCGGCCTGTACATCCTGCCCTTCGTGCTGTTCTCGGCCACCAGCGGCCAGCTCGCCGACAAGCTCGACAAGGCGCGGCTGATGCGCGCGGTCAAGCTGCTCGAGATCGCGATCATGCTCGTCGCCGCCTGGGGCTTCGTCAGCGGCAGCGTCGGTGCGCTGCTGGCCTGCGCGTTCGGCATGGGGCTGCACTCGACGGTGTTCGGCCCGGCCAAGTACGCCTACCTGCCGCAGCACCTGACGCCGGCCGAGCTGACCGGCGGCAACGGCATGACCGAAATGGGCACCTTCGTCGCGATCCTGCTCGGCAACCTGGCCGGCGGCCTGCTGATGTCGTCGAGCCACGGCGCGCAGCTGGCGGCCGTCGGCTGCGTGCTGCTGGCGCTGCTCGGCGCCGCGCTGTCGCGCGCGATTCCGGCCACGCCGGCGGTGGCGCCGGAGCTGCGCATCAACTGGAACCCGGTCAGCGAGACGCTGCGCAATCTGCGCCTGGTCGGTCGCGACAGCCAGGTGATGCGCGCGCTGCTGGCGATTTCCTGGATGTGGTTCTACGGCGTTGCGTTCCTGACCCAGTTCCCGGCCTTCGCCAAGGACGTCGTCGGCGGCGACCCCGGCGTCGCGTCGCTGCTGCTGGTGCTGTTCTCGATCGGCGTCGGGCTGGGATCGCTGGCCTGCGAATGGCTGGCGCGCGGCCGCGTCGAGATCGGGCTGGTGCCGCTGGGCGCACTGGGCATGACGCTGTTCGGTGTCGATCTGTATTTCGCCTGCGCCGCGCTGCCTGCACCGACCGCGCTCGAGGGCGTCGGCGTGTTCGTGCGCGCGCAGCCGCACTGGCGCGTGATGGCCGATCTGTTCGCGCTGTCGTTCAGCGCCGGCGTGTACAGCGTGCCGCTGTACGCGCTGATCCAGCACGCCACGCCGGCCACCCACCGCGCGCGCGTGATCGCCGCCAACAACATCGTCAACGCGATCTACATGGTCGTCTGCGCCGGCTATTGCGCGGCGCTGCTCGGCGCCGGGGTCGGCGTGCCGCGCCTGCTGCTCAGCGTGGCGTTGCTCAATCTGGCCGCGCTGGTGTGGCTGCTGTGGCGCGAACCGCAGTACCTGCGGCGCTGCGTCGACTGGCTGCGGCGGCGCGAACTCGCGGCGTGAGCGCCTAGCCGTCTGTTTCCGGACTACTCGATGCCGCGCGCACGCGCCGTGCGGAAGCGCGCCGTGAAGCCGGCGAAGTCGCCGGCATCGAGCGATTCGCGCACGCCGCGCATCAACTCGAGGTAGTAGTGCAGGTTGTGCACCGTCGCGGCCATCGGAAACAGCATTTCGCCGCA
>JAKAHP010000171.1 GCA_021825505.1 Pseudomonadota bacterium | reverse complement strand
CCTCGCCAGGCGCCTGCAGGCCACGCCGCAGGTCGGCGCCACGCTCGTGCGCGAATTGCGGCGCTGGCCACGGCAGCGCAATCTGCTGCTGCTCGATGCGCAGGGCCAGGTACTGCGCCGCGCCGGCCCGCCACTGCTCTATCCGGGGCAGCAGCCACAGCTGCCTGCGCCGATCGACACGGGGTGGCGCGGCTGCCCCGACGCGCAGCCGTCGTGCATCGCGCCGCCGGCACCGTGCCCGGCCGGTGCGCTGCTCGGCGCGACGCTGCAGCGCCTGACGCCGCCGGTGGGCCAGGCGCAATGGCTGGTCGCGGTGCACCTGCAGCACGACGCCGCCTTGCTGCCCGAGCTGCACGCGGCCTACCCGAACGCCAGCCTGCTGCTGCGGCGCAGCGACGGCATCGCGCAATACGCCTACCCCACCGCCGCCGCGCAGCAGCCCGCCGACCCCAGCGCGATCGCCGCGGTGGTCGCGGTCGACGGCCTGCCCGACAGCGTGGTCATCACGGTGCCGCGCGCCGTGCTGCTGCGCCAATGGCTGCGCGAACTGCTGCCCTACGCCGCGCTGCTGTTGCTGCTCAGCGCGATCGGGGCGGCCTTGATGGGCTTCGCGATACGCCGGCTGCGCGGGGTCGAGCGCCAACGCCGCGACGCCATGCAGCGGCTGGAGCGCGCGTCGGCGTTCCAGACCTTCCGCGCCAAGAGCAACGAGCTGATCGCCGGCTCGAGCAGCGAACACGACCTGCTGCAGGCGATCTGCGACGCCGCCACCGAATTGTCCGACGTGCGCCTGGCCTGGATCGGCCGGCCCGATGCGCAGGGGCGCTGCACGGTGCTCGCCGCCGCCGGGGCGGTCGACTATCTCGACGGCGTCGAGATCAGCACCGACGCGCAGCAGCCGTCGGGGTGCGGGCCGTTCAGCCTGGCCTGGCGCGGCGGCGTCGCGCAGTTCAATCCGGACTTCGCCACGCATGCGCAACCCTGGGCGCAGCGCGCCGCGCGCCACGGTCTGCACGCCAGCGCGGCGCTGCCGATCCGGCGCCACGAGCGCCAGGACGCGATCCTGTCGCTGTACTGGGCCGAGCCGATCGAATTCGACGACAGTTTTCGCGCGATGGTCGGCGACGCCGCGGCCGACCTCAGCCGCGGCCTCGAACGCCTCGACCTGATCGGCGCGCAGCAGGAGGCGCTGCGCGCGCACGAGCGCCAGGGCGAGCTGATGCGCACGGTGTTCTCGCAGATCGACGTGCTGATCGCCGCGCGCAACGAGCAGGATCTGCTCGACACCGCATGCACCCGGCTGCTTGAAGGCGGCCTGTTCGTGGCTGCGTGGATCGGCCAGCCCGACGCCGACGGCACGGTGCGCGCGCTCGCTGCCGGCGGCGAGGCGCTGGCCACCCTGGCGGCGATGCCGATGAACCTGCGCGAAGCCCCGCGCAGCGCGCTGGCCAGGGCCTGGACCAGCGAGGCGAAGGCGATCGAGAGCGACCCCGAGTCGCCCTTGATCAAGCCATGGTCGATGTTCGCGCTGCCGGACATGAGCCCGGAGGCGATCACGCTGCCGATCCGGCGCTCGGAGCGGCTGTGGGGGCTGCTGGTGCTGGTCGCCACCGACGGCGCCGACCTCGACGAGATCGTGCAGAACACGCTGCTGCGCACCGCCGAGCTGATCGGCCAGGCGCTGACCGAGATCGATCTGAAGCAACTGCTGCAATCGCGCGAATCGGAGCAGGCGCACCTGGCGCGGCACGACGCGCTGACCGGGCTGGCCAACCGTCTCGCGCTCGACCAGCACCTGCCGCGCGTGATCGCGCGCGCCCGACGCAGCGGCCACCAGGTCGCGATCGGGGTGCTCGACCTCGACGACTTCAAGCCGGTCAACGACAACTACGGCCACGCGGCCGGCGACCGTCTGCTGCAGGATCTGGCGCAGCGCCTGCAAGCGCAGCTGCGCGAAGTCGATCTGCTCGCGCGCCTGGGCGGCGATGAATTCGTGCTGGTGCTCGACGACCTCGACGCGACGCACCCGCGCCAGCAGCTCGGCGCGATCCTGGCGCGGCTGCACCGCGCCGTCGAACAGCCCTTCGAGCTCGGCGGCGGCTTGCGCGCCGAGGTCGGCATGAGCATGGGCGTGGCGCTGTATCCCGGCGACGGCGACGAGGCCGACCTGCTGCTGCGCCAGGCCGACGCCGCGTTGTACGCAGCCAAATCGGGCAAGGGCCGGCGCGAACGCTGGTGGCTGCTCAGCGGCGAAAGCGTCGACGAGGCCGAAGACGACGGCATCGAACCCTACGGCGACGCCGCCGCCGAACTGCTCGGCCGCGCGCAAGGCGACCTGGTCGGGCTCGAGGACGGATTCATCGAGGAGTTCTACCGGCGGCTCGGCGACGACGCCGCGAGCACGCGCATCATCGACATGCTCACGGTGCGCGAGTTCGAGCATCTGCGCGAACAGCAGCGGCGCCACCTGCGTCGCCTGCTGGCGCCGACGCTGAGCCGGCGCGAACACGAACACGGGGCGCAGCGCCTCGGCCGCATCCACGCCACGGTCGGCGTCGACGGCAGCGCGGTGATGGCCGCGATGAGCCAGTACAGCGCGACGCTGCATCGCGCCACGCAGGGCCTGCCGCTGCGCCTGGAGGCGCGCGTCAAGCTGCAGGCGGTGCTGCAGGACCGGCTCACCACCGAGTTGCAGGCGGCGCAGCGCGGCGGGCTGGAAGTCGAGCACGAGCGCCAGGCGCATCTGTCGTCGATGGAAATGCAGCTGGATGGCTGGGAGCAATCGGGCCAGTTGCCGCGCCAGGTGGTCGGCCACCTGGCGATGCTGCCGGGCATCTGCGGCGTGGCCTGCGGTCGGCCCGACGCCGACAACCACTACGTGCTCGAGTTCGCCGCGGGCATCGCCGCCGACTACCTGCAGGCGCTGCGCGACGAGGGGCTGGACCTCGACTTCCAGCGCATTGCCAGTGACGCGCCGGGGCCAACCCAGCGTGCCTGGAGCAGCGGCGTCATCGCCAGCGAGCCCAACGAGGGTCGGGTGCTGCCGTTCGGCCCGGTCGCGCGGCGCTTCGGCGTGCGCAGCACCGCGGCACTGCCGCTGCTCGACCGCAGCGGTCACGTGCACCAGGTAATCACGCTGCTCGGGCAATACCCGGGGCAGTTCGACGCGGCCGGCATGCGGCTGTGGATGGAATCGGTGCAGCACCAGCTCAACCCGGCGTTCCAGCGCGTGCTCGCGGGACAGGCACAACCGATCGCGGCGACACGGCGCGCGCATCTGCACGAGCTGCTGTTCGGCAACGGGCTGCAGATGTACGTGCAGCCGCTGGTCAATATGCAGTCCGGCGAGATCGACAAGGTCGAGGCTTTGGCCCGCCTGCAGGACGGCGAGCGCGTACTCGCGCCGGCCGAATTCCTCGAAGCGTTCGGCAGCCATGAACTGCGCATCCTGTTCCGCCGCGGACTCGAGCAGTCGCTGCACTGGCTGCGCCAATGGGACAGCCAGGGCCTGCACATCGACACCAGCGTGAACCTACCGCCCAGCGTACTGCTCGACCCGGAATGCGCCAACTGGATCGCGCAGGCGCTGCACGACTACGGCGTCGACGCCAGCCGCGTCTACGTCGAGCTGCTCGAGACCCACGAGGACCTGCTCGACGGCGCACGCCGCGACGCCGCGATCGCCAGCCTGTCGCGGCTCGGCGTGCGCCTGATCATGGACGATCTCGGCTCGGGCTACAGCAGCCTCAAGCGCATGCGCAGCCTGCCGTTCCACACCGTGAAGATCGATCAGCAGATCGTGCTGCAGGCGCACGACGACCCGGCCAAGACGATAGCGTTCATCGGCGCGCTGGTGCGCATGGCGCAGGGCCTGGGCATGCAGGTCACGATGGAGGGCCTGGAAAGCGACGACCTGATCGAGATGGCGCTGAGCCTGGGCGTCGAACACGGCCAGGGCTACGCGCTGTCGGCACCGATGCCGGCCGCCGCGCTGCCTGACTGGCTGCGCGCGTGGCGCTGGGAACGCGACGCGGCGCGCCCGGCCACCGCGCTGGGCCGGCAGGCGCTGCTGTTCGCGCGCGATGTCGCGCCGCTCGACTGGCAGCGCGTGATCGCCTCGCACCAGCGTTTCAGCGACGGCATCGGACGCGCCCTGCGCGGCGACGGCACGCCGCTGCAATGGGCGCTGGTGCGGCGCGACGACGCCTGCCTGCTCGGCCGCTGGATGATGCGCCAGGACGCGACCATCTGGCCCGAGGCGCGGCCGCTGTTCGCCAAGGCGCAGGAGCTGCACGCGCAGTTCCACCACCGCGCCGGCGAGCTGCTGCGCCAGGCCCAGCAGGAAGGCCAGCGCGAGCGCGCGCTGGCCGAACTCGACGGCGGCGCGCTCGAGCGCGCCAGCGACCGCCTGGTGCGCGCGCTGCACCAGTTGAGCTGGATCATGAGCGTCGACGCCGCGCTGCCCGATGCGATCGAAACGGCCGACGCAGTGGACTAGAGTTGGCCCCGGGGATCCCGCCCCCGGAGGACGTCAAGATGACCGACAAGACCGCGCTGGCCGCGCTCGCGGTGCTGGGCGCCGCCGCGGCGCTCGCCACGCCGGCGGCGGCGTTCGAACTCGCCAGCACCTCGCTGCGCGCCGACGGCCATTTCGCCGCGGCGCAGGCCTACGATGGCGCCGGCTGCGGCGGCGCCAACATCTCGCCCGAACTGCACTGGAGCGGCGCGCCGGCGGCGACGCGCGGCTATGCGCTGACCCTGTTCGACCCCGACGCACGCGGCGGCCGCGGCTGGTGGCATTGGCTGGTCATCGGCCTGCCGCCGACGCTGCACGGGCTCGCCGCGGGCGCCGCGCTGCCGGCCGGCGCGCACGCCTGGCGCAACAGTTTCGGCGAGGCCGGTTACGGTGGCCCGTGTCCCCCGCGCGGCGACGCCGCGCACCACTACGTGCTGACGCTCTACGCCCTGCGCACCGCCGCGTTGAGCCCGCCGCCCGCCGCCGACGCCGCGCAGGTGGCCGCGCTGCTGCAGGCCGACGCCCTGGCCAGCGCGCGGCTGGTCGGGCGCTACGCGCGCTGAAGCGCTTGGCGTCAGCGCTGGCGCCGCGTCAGCACCGCCAGCGTGCGGCTGCGATCGACGCTGGCCTGGCGGCGCTCGGCCTGTGCGAACGCCTCCTCGTACGAGGCCCCCTGGCCCATCACGACGAACACGTCGAAGCCTGCCTTCCAGTCGTCGTAGCCGACCTGGTAGCGCTCGGGCGACGCCAGCCTGGCGCGCAGCTCGGCGAGCAGCGCGTCCGCGTCCTTGGGGCGCGCGCGCTCGATGCGGTCGACCTCCTGCAGCAGCGCCGAGCGCTCGGCGACGGGCAGGCGGTAGCCGGGCCCGCGGTCGACGACGCGGGCACTGGCGCCCCACATGCGGCGGGCGCGACGCAGCGCGATGGATTCGATCATGGCAACGGTCAGGCGGACGTAGCCGCCATTCTCAGCGATTTTCGCCGCCGCCGAGCGCCAGGAAAAGCCCCACGGTATCAAGCTGGCGCTGCGCGCGCGCCGCGAGCCAGGCGAACCGGGCTTGGGCGGCGCGGCGCTGCGCGGCCAGCAGCGGCAGCGCCCCGACGCTGCCGGCACGCACTTCGGCGCGCGTCAGCACCAGCGCGGCATCCGCCGCATCGAGCGCGCGACGCCGCGCCGCGAGCGCCTGTGCGTCGTGCTGCAGCGCCTGCAAGGCATCGGCGACCTGGCCGAAGGCGCGCAGCACGGTGTCCTGGTAGTGAGCGGCGGCGGCGCGCACCGCGGCGCGCGCGGCACGGCGCTGCGCATGCAGCGCGCCGCCGTCGAACACCGGCGCGAGCAGGCCGCCGAGCACGCTCCAGCCCGGGCTGCCGGCGGCGAACAAGGCCCCGGCGCTGGTCGCCTGCGGCACGAACGACGCACTGAGTTCGATGCGCGGGTACAGGTCGGCGGTGGCCACGCCCAACGCGGCGGTGGCCACGTGCAACTGCGCCTGCGCCAGCACGATGTCGGGACGACGCGCGGCCAGTTGCGAGGGCAGCGTCAGCGGCAGCGCACGCGGCAGCCGCAGCGCGTCGAACGCCGGGTGAGGCCATGCTGCTGCCGCCGGCGGCACGCCGACCAGCACCGCGAGCGCATGGTCGTCGACGTCGATGCGCTGCTGCAGCGCCGGCAGCTGCGCCGCGTCGTCCTGCAAGCGCTGGCGCGCGTCGAGCAACGCGCCCGTGCCCAGCGCACCGACCGCGCAGGCGCGCTGCGTCAGGCGCAGCGC
>JAKAHP010000170.1 GCA_021825505.1 Pseudomonadota bacterium | reverse complement strand
CGACACGCTCGATGGCGCGATGAACGGGCAGGCGACGGTCGCGTTCACGTCGAACGCGGCGACGCTGGCCGGCACCATCTTCGACACCGCCGTCGATTTCCTGTGCGGCGCGCTGAACGGCGCCGGCACGCTCACGGTGCCTGCGACGAGGCGGCTGTTCATCACCGACAATTCGGGCAACGCGAGCTACGCGATCACGGTGAAGACCAGCGCGGGCGCCGGCGTGCTGGTGCCGGCCGGCGCGGTCGCGCTGTGCTACGGCGACGGGACCGATGTCAAGCTGGTCTCGCTCGGTAGCGGCGGCGGGGGCAGCGGCGTGTCGAGCTTCAACACGCGCACCGGCGCGGTAACGCTCGATGCGTCGGACGTGAGCACCGCGCTTGGCTTCCTGCCGCTTTCCTCCGCCGTCACGAAGGTCGTGGCCGGCTCCGGCCTGTCGGGCGGCACGATCACCGGAACCGGCACGATCGCGCTCGGCACGATCGCGGCGGGCGAACTGATGGGAAACTCGGCCACGACCTCTGCGGTGCCGGGCGGCATCGCGCTCGCCAGTCCGATCACGCTGACCGGCTCGACGCTCGGCCTGTCGGCGACCGCCGGCACCGGCACGGTGACGCAGGTGGTGGGCGGCAGTGGGCTGGACGGCGGCACAATCACCGGCAGCGGCACGCTGTCCCTGCACGCTCTGGCGACCGCCACGGCGGGCCAGGAGCCGCAGTCTAACGGAGCGGGCGCGATTTCCTGGGTAACGGCGATCCCGGCGGCGTCCGGCGCACTGCTGGGCGGCACGGGCACGATCGGCACCGCGGGCGCCGTCGCGGTCGGAACTGGCCTGACACTCGCCACCGGCACGCTGGCGCTGGGCGGCACGCTGACCGGCGAGGTGCTGGCATCGCCGACGCTGACCGGCACGGTGACCAACAGCGGCACCCTGACCGGCGGCACGATCACCGGGCTTCCGACGCCGGTGAACCCCTCCGATGCGGTGTCACTGAGCTTCGTGGATAACCTGGTCCAGGGCATGGCGATCAAGCCGACCGCCGACGCGGCCACGGCCGCGGCACTCCCGGCCAACGTGTATGGCAACGGCACCTCCGGCGTCGGCGCGACGCTGACCGGTTCGGCTGCCGGTGCGCTGACGGTGGACGGCATCGCGGTCAGCGCGGGCCAGCATGTGCTGGTGATGCATGAGGCGACGGCGGCGAACAACGGCCTCTATGTCGTTACCCAGCCGGGCAGCGGCTCGACGCCCTACATCCTGACCCGCGACGTGTCGATGGACGAAGGCACCGAGTTCCTCGGTGCGGTCGTCGCGGTCGAGAGCGGCGGCACGGTGAACGCGAACACGCTCTGGCGCTGCAACGTCGCCGGCACGATCACGGTCGGCACGACATCGGTCGGCTTCACGCAGATCAACAGCGCCACGGCGCTCAACGCTGGCACGGGGCTGACGATCAGCGCCGGCACGATCAGCCTCGCGGCGCAGGCCGCGGCGACGCTGCTCGGCAATTACGGCACGGTCTCCGGCGCGCCCGGCGCCATCGCGATTGCCGGCGCGCTGTCGCTGAGCAGCGCCGGCACGCTGATCGGCACGGGGATCCCCGCGGTCAGCCTGGAAAGCAGTGGCGTCGGAATCGGGAGTGCCACGACCTTCGATTTCGGCGCGGGGATCACGGCGTCGGTGACCGCGGGCGTCGTGACGCTGAGCGCACCCGGTGGCGGCAGCGTGTCGAGCGTCGTGGCGGGCAGCGGCCTCGCGGGTGGCACGATCACCGGCGCCGGAACGCTCAGCCTCGCGTCGATCGCCGCGGGCGAGGTGCTGGCCAATTTGGGCACCGCAAGCGCGGTTCCGTCGGCCGTGACGCCAAGCGCGGTGCTCGACACGTTCGGCGCAGCGCAGGGTGGCGTGCTCTATCGCGGCGCGGCCGGATGGGCTGCGCTGCCGCCCGGTACGGCGGGCCAGGTGCTTCAGTCGGGGGGCGCCAGCGCAAACCCGTCCTGGCTCACGATGAGCAGCGGCACGCTGGCGGTGACGTTCGCGTCGGCGACCGGCACCACCGCCGGGACCGCGCTCGCGCTCACCGCCGATGTGACCGTGCTGACCACATGCGTGCCCGGCGCTTATGTGCAGCTCGATGGCGCCGCGCCGCACGGCTATCAGCGGGTGGTCAATAAGGGCACCGGCTACTGCCTGGTAGTCCCAGCGACCACGCTCGGCGAAATCGACGCGCTCGGCGCGAACACGGCCGCGACGCTGAACGCCGGCGACGCGGCCGATTTTTGGCAACAATCGCCCACGCAATGGTGGAGTGACTAAAAATGCGGACGTTCTTCTCTATTCTCGCGCTCGTCCTTGCGGGCGCCACCGGGGCTTATGCACAGCCAGTCGGGGCGGTCAAGCACAGTGATGTACCAAATTGTCAAGATGTTTCGGGGCAACATCTGAATTATACCCAAACAACCGGCATCTTCAACTGTGGCACCTCTTCGAGTGGCGGAGGCGGCAGCGGGTTGTTCGGCCCCATCATGGGAACGTTGCCTACGATCGCGAACACGGGCTTCGCTACGTGGACGAACCAAGGCACTGCTTATCTACAGAATGTAGCGACCGGACTGCAGTATGTAGGCAATCCTGCGAACGGAGCCAATAATGCGTCTCTCGTCGGATTTACCGCACCAGCGACGCCGTATTCTTACACTTTTCTTTTCCTCGCTATGGGGGCCAACGGCGCGCCGCTTAACACGCAACCTGGCATTGGTTGGCGTAATACTACTACTGGCGCGTTCCAATTGTGGCAACAGTTTACAAACAATTCGTCGCCTGGCAGCGTTTACATCGAGAATTGGAGCAGTCCGACGGGCGGCGGTTTGGCGGTGGCTACCGCGAGCAACATTTATTCCACGCTAATTTGGGGAAAGATCGTCAACGACGGAACCAATATTTCTTACTATTGGAGTTACGACGGCATTACGTGGTCACGAATTTATACTGTCCCACTTGCATCGAGCTATCTCGGGGCAACGGGTTACAATGAAATTGTGATTTCGGACAACTGCTACGACCTGAATGCAGGTAATACTCCGCCCGCGATCTGCACGATCACCCTTATGTCATGGAAACAAGGAACGAATTGACGCGGCCGAGAGGACGCGGGGCGCCCTTCTTTCGCAACTGCTTTTTTCAGAGGCGCGCACTCCGCGATGACAATGTCGCCCGAAACGGACGTCGCCTGGCTGTGGAAGGCGGTCGCGACCGTGCTCGCGCTGTTCGCGGCGGTGTTCGGCGGACTGCTCAAGCATGCGCACGATCGCATCGACGACATCACGAAGCAGGTCAGCGCGGGCGACACCGCCGCGGGCCAGGAAGCGCGCGACGGCGACGACAAGCTGTGGGTCGAGCTGCGGCGGTTGTCGGAGGTGCTGCAGCGGCACCAGGACGACGTGCACCGCACCCTGCGCGAGATGACCGGCCAGCTCAACGCACTGCCGACGCGCAAAGAGCTGGTCGAGATGCTGCGCAGGCGCGCCGGCGACGACTGACCTTCGACGGAGATCCCCGATGAACGATATTCCAGCGCCGGTCGCAGAGCCGGTCGCGCTGCCGGACGACGATGCCCGCGCGCTTGAGATCGGCGCCACGCTGATCCGCGGCCAGGAAGGCTGCACGTTGATCCCGCAGCCCGACACGCCGCCGCACTGGCAGCTCGGCTACGGCTGCAACACGCTGGCCGATGGGACGCCCGTCGGCCCGCAGACGCCGCCGCTGCCCGACATCACCGCGGCCGAGGCGCTGTTGCAGGCGATGCTGGCACCTCGCGCCGCACGGGTGAGCGCACTCGTCACGGTCTACCTGACGCCGGCGCAGCGCGGCGCGCTCTACGACTTCTCCTGGAACGAAGGCATCGACGCGCTCGCGACCTCGACGCTGCTGCGCCTGGTCAACGTCGGCGATTTCGCTGCCGCGGCCGAGGAGTTTCCGAAATGGGTCTACGCCGGCGGCCGCGTGCTGCCGGATCTCGTGCGACGCCGCGCGCTGGAACGCGCGATCTTCCTCGGACTGACAAAGCCATGAAAGGACCGATCATGCGAAACCTGCTGCTGTTTCTCGACGCGCGGCTGGGCGAAAGCTCGACCTACGCCGGCATCGCCGCACTGCTGCTCGCGGTGCACGTCAATGTCGCGCCGGGGACGATGAACCTGGTCACGCTGTGGGGCGTGGCCCTCGCCGGCGTGCTCGCGGTGATCCTGAAGGAAGGCGGCACGAAGCCCGGCGCTGCGGTCGCGCAGGACGCGCTCGCCGCGCTGGTCGCCGCCGTCAAGGCGATGCCGGAGGGCGGCGCGACGGCCGCGAAGGTCCTGTTCGCCGCCCTGCTGCTGCCCTTCGCCCTCGCCGCGTGCACGCCGGCGCAGACGCAGCAGACGCTGTCCGTCATCTGCAGCGGCGATCCGGTGGCCTATGCGGCCGGGCAGGCCGCCGGGACGGTCATCTCCGTCACCATGCCGCCCTCTGCTGGCCTGACCACCGCCATGATGACCGCCGACCAGGCGCTCCTGCATCCCACTATCGTCAACGCCTGCAAGGGCCTTGGGCAGGTTCCCGTAGCGCTCCCCGCCACCGTACCGAAGTCCTGACGCGCCGCACGACGAAACGACGAGAAACCGCCCGGCGCAGCGATGCGCCGGGCGGTTTTTGATTCCAGGACGGTCAGCCTTCGGCATCGAGCGCGTCCAGCGTGCTCTCCTGGAACAGCGTCGCCGCCTCGCGCAGCAGGGCGTCGGGGTCGGCGCCGAACGCCGCGGGATCGTCGATCCACATGGCGATCGCCAGCCGTTCGACACCGGGTTCGATCCACGCCCACGGCAGCCCGTCCGGCACATCGTCGTCGGCTGGCATCACCGCGGCGATGAAGCGCGGCCAGTGCAGCCGGAGCACCAGCTCCGGTGTGCCATCCGCCTCCGGCAGCGCCGTCGCCTGGACATAGGCCGGGATCGCCTGCCGCATCACGTCATCGAGGGCGGCCTGGTGCAGATAGCCCAGCGCCACTGCCGCTGGCCCCGTCGGCGCTGCATCCTCCCATCGCCGCACCATCCGGTCGGCATTGTCGGCCGACAGCCCCAAAGCCGCGCCGAGCTCGCGCTGTGAGATGCGGCGCCCGGCCGCGACGCCCAGGTCGCGGCGGATGCGCTTCACGTCGTCACCGGTCATCGCATGTCCTATTCGTCCATTCGCTGCAGATCATCATCGTTCGGGACGTCGGCGCCATACTCCCTGACCTCAGCGGCGCCCCCGCCGGCGAGACGTAGCATGCTCATTGCAGCCTCGGCGGCGCCGAGCGCGCCGAAGAGCAGTGCCCCCTCCGGCTCGGGCCAGCCGGACAGCGCGATCTGCCACCAGATGGCATCGGCGCCCGAAATATGGCCGCACATGAGCCAGCGCATCAGCCGGCGCCTGGAAATCAGTGTCTCGGCGCGCGTGTGCAGGATGATAATGCCGGGCGCCGTCAGTCCTGCTTCGCCGCGTAGGCTGTCGCTTATTCGCGCGGCCCGGATCATCCGCCGCAGTGCGTCCAAATCGTACGGCGCTACATCAGCTCCGCCGATGTGGCGGACGGCCCGGCGCATGTCGGCGGCGAGATCGCCGTTGTCGCCCAGTCGGAGGATAGAGAGGCCGTCGCCCAGCACGACCAGCCGCGGCTGACGCTTGGCGTGGCCGAACAGATGATGGGCAGGCACACCGATCTGCGCGGCGGCATCAGCAACAGCGTCCACCAGACACCCCACAGCTTCGTCCTGGTAGCCACGGGCGGCGCACTGACATCCGGTGGGGAAACGGCAGTCAGGGAACGCCGGTGTGGATGAGTCCTCAGTGGTCATGCGTCGTCTCCCCATGTCGAATAATACGCCGCGCGCACCAGTTCCACCGTGCAGCCGGCCTCGGCCGCCAGATCGGCCAGCACGGCATGGAACGCGTTGAGGTCGAAGCAGACGCCGTTGCTGCGCGGCGTCGCCTCGATGCGGGCCTCAAAGCCGATCGCCTCCAGGCGCTCGCGCGCCGGCGCCGCCGCGATGTAGTGCACCGCTCCGCGGACGTCGTAGTATTTGGTGCGGTTGAAGAATTTCGACGTGTGATGCCACTCTGACGAGCCGACCGCCAGCAGTGCGGCCCGTGCGACCGCCCGCGTGCAGCCGGCGCGGGTGGCCACCGCGCCGATCGCGCGCGAGAGCGGAAGCTTCCCGTCGTCCTCGGCCTGCTCGGCGCGCACAGAGCGCGACCAGCCGACATATCCGCGGTTCGCATTCA
>JAKAHP010000169.1 GCA_021825505.1 Pseudomonadota bacterium | reverse complement strand
ATCTGCTGTCGAACCCCGGCAGCCCCGGCGCGAAGCGCTCCTCGTCCGGCATGCCGCGCCGGCCGAGCTGCAGCGTGGCGCCGAGTTGGGCGCTCCAGCTGCCGAAGCGCGCCGAACGCTGGGCATCGAGGCGCAGCGCACGCACCGGAGCGAGGCCCGGCGACGCTCCATTCAAGCCTTCGCGCCAGGCCGCGCGCCATGTCGCCTGGCCACGCGGGTACAGCTGCAGCCCGTCGGTGCCGAGCTCGATGACGTGGGTATCTCGGCGCTGCACGTCGAGTTCCTCGTCGGCCACCCAGCCGCGCGCGTGCCAACGGGTCAGCGCGGCGTGCGCGCGCCAGCGCTGCGTGGTGTTGCGCGCCAGCGGCCATTGCCACTGCCCACGCCATTGCTCGGCATAGCTGGCGTTGACGAAACTGACGTTGCGTACTTGCACGCGGCGCGCGGTGCGCTGGGCCATCAGGTCGATCTCGCACAAGCTGCCGCGCCACGGCACGCTGTAGCCCAACGCCGCGCTTTGCGCGCGCTGCGCCGGCGACAGACCGCGCACATTGCTCGACGCCGCCAGCGTGAGCTGGTCGTTGCGCCAACTGGGCTGGTCGAGCGCCAGCGCCGCGATCGCGCGAGCGCGCCCGTGCGCGCTGGACGCACCGTTGTCCAGGCGCACCGCGCCGTGCAGACGCCGCGCCGTACCCGGCGCGCGCTCCAGCACGAGCACGCTGCCGCCGGGCTGCGTCGACGGCTCGATGCGCACGCGCACGCGCTGGCTGGGCAGGCGCTCGGCGAGTTCCAGTCCCTGCTCGAGGCGGCGCAGCTCGAACGGCGCCCCGGGCGGCTGCGCGAACAGCTCGCTCCAGGCGGCGGGTGGCGCGTCGCCCGCGGCCTCGACCCGCACGGCGCTGACGACGCCGGCGTCGAGCCGCACCTGCAGCACGCCGCTGGCCAGATCCTGCTCGGCGAAACCGACGCGACTGGTCGTGTAGCCGCGCTCGATCAGGCGCGCATCGAGCACGCGCTTGATCGCCTGCAAAGCGCCGATGCCGACGCATTGCCCGCGCACCGCATCGAGCTCGCGCTGCAGCCAGCCGAAGCGCTCGACATGCGCGCCGCTCAGCTCGGCGCGATCGACACGGAAGCACGGCGTCTCCGCCGGCAGGTGGTGCAGGTCGACGATCGTGTCATCGGCCTGGGCCGCGGCAAGACGCAGGAAAACGATCGACGACAGCGCGCGGCAGCGCGCAGGGAATTTGCGAAGCGTAGGAAAGCGGTTCACGGGAGCTCTGATTCACGATTTACCTGTTGTTTCTTTTAGCTCCCTGGGCGCCATTGTCCACAGCCGCGCCAGGCGGTCAACCACGACGGCCAAAGGCGGATCGGCGCCGTGGCCAAGCGCGCTATGCTGCGGTGCAGCGCCACGCCCTCCTGCCGCGCTGGCGCAGCTCCCCCGGAGTCGCCCATGCCCCGATCCGCTTCCCGCCACGCCAATATCAACGTGCCACTGTTCTGGCCCGCGCAGCTCGCCACGGAAATGGCCGAGCAGGGGCTCGAGCTGCTCGCGCGCAACGTGAAATTCGTCGCCGAGGAGGCCAGACTGCACGGCGGCATCAAGCCGCGCCTGGCCACCGCGCACACGGTGCGCCTGCGGCTGCGCACGCTCGACCTCTGCGACTATTCGGAAGGTTCCGAAGCCGCCGCAAGCCAGCGCTTGCCGACCCTGGTCAACGCGCCGTACGCCGGGCACACCTCGATGATCGCCGACTACCACGACGGGCAGAGCCTGATGCAGACCCTGCGCGCGGCCGGCGTCGGTCCGCTGTACCTGACCGACTGGCACAGCGCGACCGCCGACATGAAGGACTTCGATGTCGACCAGTACCTGGCCGAGCTGCTGGCGTGCATCGACGACCTCGGCGGCCGCGTCAACCTGGTCGGCCTGTGCCAGGGAGGCTGGATGGCGGCGATGCTGGCGGCGCGCTTTCCCGACAAGGTCGCCAGTCTGGTGCTGGCGGGCGCGCCGATCGACACCCACGCCGGCGGCGGGCCGCTGGTCAGGATGACCCGCGAGAGTCCGATGGATTTCTACCGCGATCTGGTCGCCAGCGGCGGCGGCCTGATGCTCGGGCGCTACATGCTGGCCGGCTGGAAGAACATGCATCCGACCACGCACTATGTGCAGGAACACATCGATCTGTACGAGCACATCGACGACCCGACGTGGCTGTCCAAGGCCGAGGCGTTCGCGCGCTGGTATGAAAACCCACTCGACCTGCCCGGACGCTGGTACCTGCAGGTCATCGACCAGCTGTTCAAGCACAACCGGCTCGCGCATGGCGAGTTCGTCGGCCTCGGGCGCCGGCTCGACCTCGCCGCGGTGCACTGCCCGCTGTACCTGCTGGCCGGTGCGGCCGACGACATCACGCTGCCGCCGCAAGTGTTCGCCGCGGCGCGGCTGATGCGCACACCCCCCGCCCAGGTGCAGCAGGCGACGGTGCCGGGCGGTCACGTCGGCCTGTTCATGGGCGCGCGCACGCTGCGCGAAACCTGGCCGGAGATCGGCCGCTGGCTCACCGCGCAGCGCTGAACGCACGCGCGGGCGCACGGACACGCCCCGCGCCTCGCGCCCGCAGGGCCTTTTTTACCATTTTGGTAATATCTCCACCGCGCACAGGGTTTTGAACCTGCCCATCCAGCTCCGCTGCTTGCGCACCACCCTGATCGCGTTGGAGCCTCCTGCCCCCATGCTTGACAACCATCCCGCTGCACGCCGGCGACGCAAGCTGTTCGCCGTGCGCGCCACGCTGCTCAGCGCGGCGCTGTGGATCGCCGTCAGCTGGCTGCTGCACCGATGGACCGCGCTGCGGCCTCCGCTGGCGCGTGCCGCCGATCTGCGCGGCGGGTTGCGCCTGCTGCTCGCCTTGAGCCTGGGCTGGCCGGCGCTGCTCGGCGTGGGTGGAGGCAGCCTGTTCGATCATGTGGCCGGCTGGAGCGCGCCCCTGGGCATGCAAGCCGCCGTGCTGCGCGCAGCGTTGTCGGCGTTCAGTCCGTTCGTGGCGCTGCGCACTTCGGCCCCGCTGCTGCGCATCCGCGCCGACCTGCACGGCCTGCGCGCCTGGCAGTTGCTCGCGCTGGCCGCGCTCGGTGCGCTGTGCTGGGACGTGCCCGACACGATGCTGCTGGCGCACGCCGGCGTGGAACCCGCGGGTGCCGGCGTGCTCGTGCACCGCTTGCTGGTCAATCTGGCGGCGACGCTGGCCTTGATCTACGCCGGTGGCTACGCCTGGCATTTCTACGCGCGGCGCGTCGCGCGCGACGCGGTGTAGCGGCGGCCGAGCCAGGCATGATCGACTCGCCCCCCTTGCTCGACATCGCCGATCCGGTGCTCGGCGACGCGGTGCTGCGCGCCGCCGCGGCCTTGTTCACCGCGCTGGCGGCGCCGGTCAGACTGCGCATCCTCGAAGTGCTCGGACGTGGCGAGGCCAGCGTCGGCGACATCGTCGACGCGGCCGCGGCCAGTCAACCCAATGTTTCCCAGCACCTGCGAGTGCTGCACGCCGCCGGCCTGGTCGAGCGCCGCCGCGCCGGCGCCTACGTCGTCTACGCGCTGCGCAACAGCCCGCTGCTGCACGCCTGCCGCGGCCTGTACGCGCAGCTCGGCGCCGATGCCGCCAACACGCCGCCGACCCAGGATTGACGCCGAGCTGACGCGAAACCGAAGGGCGCGATCGCACCACGCGCGGGTGCCGCGCCCTACAGTGCGGCTTTGTCACCGACACGCCGCGCGGAGCTCACCATGGCCACATCGACCCCAGCGACGTCGGGCTGGCGCGTGTTCGGCGCGCTGTCCGTCGTTTTCAGCATCGCGCTGCTCGTCGCCTGCGGAGGCGGAGGCGGAGGCGGCAATGCGGCGGCGGTCGGTGCTGACAAGCACAGCGCGAGCCCGCGTCATGACACCGAGCCGGATTCGCTGCAGTCGGCGTCGGGCGCGCTTGACGAGACCCCTGGGCCCACCGTGCCGCCACCTTCGGGCGGCCAGGACGCCGCGCCGGCGCCCCAGCAAGTGCCCAGCGGCCTGCGCGGTTTTCAAAACTTCGGCAATACCTGCGCGATCTCCAGCCTGATGCAGGTGCTGATGCACGATGCGGACTTGCGCCGGCAGGCGCACGCCGCTCACCCCAATGCCGGACTCGAGCGCCTGCACGACGCCTACATCGACAATTCGGTCGACAGCGAAGCATTCAACACGCTCTATCGCGACACCACGCTGAGCTACCTCCAACGGCATCATGCCGCGCGCAACCGACGGGGCACCGTGCTCGATGTGACGGAGCTTTGGAACCGCACGGATGTTGGCTTGGGGCTGCCGCTGGATTTTGTCATGGGTATTGACCAAATCGACGCGCTGCGCAGGCAGGGACAGCGTGTGATCGGCTTCATGCTGCCGACAACCGCAACCGACGAGTTCGAAGGACAGTCAGGCTACGCCAGCTACGCTGACCTGCTCAAGCCGAACAGGCTGCGCGCGCTGGTCGTCAACACCGGCGGCCATTTCGTCAGCTACGTGCATATCGGCACGCAGTGGTGGTATTTCAGCGACTCCCACCTGCGCCGCGTCAGCGATGAGGAGGTGCGCGGCATTCGCGCCTGCGAACGCGGGGGCATCGTGTTCGCGGTCTACCAGCCCTGAACTTGGCTCAGATCGTTTCGCGCCGCAACAGCTCCGGGAACCAGCGCATCCACAGCACGACCACAAGCAGCGTGCCCAAGCCGCCGAGCGCCGTCGCACCGACCGCGCCGAACAGCGCGGCGGTGAAGCCCGACTCGAACTCGCCGAGCTGATTCGACGCGCCGACGAACAGTGAATTGACCGCGTTGACACGACCGCGCAGCGCGTCGGGCGTGTGCAGCTGCACCAGTGTGCCGCGGATCACGACGCTGACATTGTCGGCGGCGCCGAGCACAAGCAGCGCGCACAGTGACAGCGCCAGCTCGCGCGAAAACGCGAACACCAGCGTGGCGACGCCGAACAGCGCGACCGCGCCGAACATGACGCGGCCGGCGCCGCGCCGCAGCGGATGGTGTGCCAGCCACGCCGCGGTCAGCAGCGCGCCGGCCGCCGGCGCCGCGCGCAGCAGGCCCAGCCCTTCCGGGCCGGCGTGCAACACGTCGCGCGCATAGATCGGCAGCAGCGCGGTGGCGCCGCCCAGCAGCACCGCGAACAGATCCAGCGAGATCGCGCCGAGCACATCGCGTTCGGCGCGGATGTAGCGCACGCCGTCGAGCATCGACGCCAGCGTCATCGGCACGCGCCGCGGCGCGGCCGCCAGCGTGCCCAGGCCGAGCAGCAGCACCACGCCGACCACGTCGGCCGCCGCGTTCAGCGCGTAGGTCCAGCCGGCGCCCAGCGCATAGGCGAAACCGGCCAGCGCCGGCGCGACGATGGTCGCGGTCTGCACCGACGACGACGACAGCGCGATCGCCTGCCCCTGCTGCGGCGGCGCGACCAGTTGCGGCAGCAGCGCCTGCAGCGCCGGCATGTCGAAGGCGCGGCAGGCGCCGATCGCCGCCGATGCGGCGAAGATCAGCGCGCGGCTGGGCTGCAGCCCCCAGTGCGCGCTGGCCGCCAGCAGCAGCAGCGCCACCGCCGCCTGCAGCGCCATGCTCGTCGCGGCGATCGCGCGCCGGTCGACGCGGTCGGCCAGCGCGCCGGCCGGCAGCACCAGCGCCAGCCGCGGCAGGAACTGCAGCAGCCCGACCAGTCCGAGGTCGAAGGCACTGCCACTGAGCGCGTACATCTGCCAGCCGATCGCGACGCTGACGATCTGGTAACCGGCGGTCAACGACACGCGGCCGCACCAGAACGCCACGAACGCGCGCTGGCGCCACAGCGGGGGTAGAGGAGCTTGCATGGAAAGTGATACACATTATCGGCGCGCTGTAAGCAAACTGCGGGGTCCAATCCCTACGATTGCGGGTTAACCCGGATGGACCGGTAAAACAAGAGGAGATTGACACCATGACGCAAGACCGCATCGCGTGCGCCGCGCTGCGCTCACGGATCATGTCGGCGGATGAAGCCGCCGCCCTGATCAAGCCCGGCTCGACGCTGGGACTGAGCGGCTTCACCGGTTCGGGCTACCCGAAGGCCGTCCCGCTGGCGCTGGCCGCGCGCATGGAAGCGCAGCGCGCCGCCGGCAACCCGCTGCGCGTTCGCGTGTGGACCGGCGCCTCGACCGGCCCCGAACTCGACGGCGCGCTGGCCAAGGCCGACGGCATCGAGTTCCGCCTGCCGTACAACTCCGACCCGATCGCGCGCGAGAAGATCAACCGCGGCACGATGGAGTATTTCGACATGCACTT
>JAKAHP010000168.1 GCA_021825505.1 Pseudomonadota bacterium | reverse complement strand
GCCGCCGCACTGCTCGAAGTAGGGGTTCAGCATCCAGGGATCGACGCCGATCAGCTTGGCGAAACGCTTGACCACCGCGTCGTAGCTGCGGAAATGCGTCGACTTGCGCCGCGTCTTCCAGCCCGCGTGCAGCGGCGGCAGCAGGTATTGCTCGTGCAGACCCTCGAGGCTGGCCGGCACGCCCGACGACAGGTCGTTGTTGAGCAGGATGGTGCAGGGATCGAAGTCCTTGGTGCCGAGCCGGCGGCGCTCGCGCACCAGCGGCTCGAGCAGCAGGCTCGAGCCGTCGGGCAGCGGCACCCGGGTCGGCTCGGTGATCGCATCGTCGACCGTGCCGACATGCACGTTCAAGCCCGCTTGGTGGAAGATCTGGGTCAGCCGGCCGAGGTTCTCGAGGTAGAAGCTGTTGCGCGTGTGGCGCTCGGGAATCAGCAGCAGGCCCTTCGCTTCCGGGCAGATCTTCTCGATCGCCGCCATCGCCGCCTGCACCGCCAGCGGAATCATGTCGGCCGACAGATTGTTCCAGCCGCCGGGGAACAGATTGGTGTCGACCGGGGCGAGCTTGAAGCCGCCGTTGCGCAGGTCAACCGAGCCGTAGAACGGCGGCGAATGCTCCATCCACTCGAGCCTGAACCAGCGTTCGATCGACGGCTGGGCTTCGAGGATGCGCTGCTCGAGTTCGAGCACCGGCGCGCTTTCGCTGGAGACGAGATGGGGAATCATGCTGGCAATATCGTGCTGGGCCGCGTTCGCGGCAACGCCCAGCATTGTGACAGAGCCGGCGCCGGCGCGTCGGCGGCGCCCGCGCCGCGCGCCGCGTGCCGGATCAATGCGCGGCGTCGCCGCGCAGCGCGTCCAGATCGACTCCGACCGCGCGCAGATTGCTGCGCACCGTCGACTTCTCGTCGAGCACCTTGCTGTTGTACAAACCCATGCGCGCGGCCGGCAGCAGGTGCTGACGCAGGTCGAAGGCCGGGCGCGGCTGCGCGTCGACGTACAGCACCACGTCGGCGACTTCGCGCGGCGTCAGGTTGGCGTTGCCCAGCGGCATGTTGTGCTCGACCCAGCTGGCCATCTTGACCGGCTTGCTCATGCCGGCGCCGGCGTTGTACGAGTCCTTGCCCCATACCGGCGGGAAGCTGCCGACCCCGGCGCCGTCGGCGCCGTGGCAGGCCGCGCAGCGCGCCGCGTAGACCTGGGCGCCGTGCAGATAGTCGGCGTGGGTCGCGCGGCGGAACATCGGCGCGTACTGCTTGTCGGGCCAGCGCGACGCGAACAGCGGCGTGACCGGCTTGACCGGGTTCATGCGCATCGGCTGCCCCTCGGACAACCAGGTCACGTAGGCCGCCATCGCGATCGACGCCTCGCTGTCGATGATCGGGCGCTTGCCGTTCATGCTGCGCATGAAACAGTTGTCGATGCGATCCTGCAGCGTCTGCACCGTGCGCTCGCGCTTGGACCAGGCCGGAAACGCGGTCGCGGTGCCGACGAAGGTGCCCGGCGTGTTCGTGGTGCCGCCGTCGATGTGGCAGCTCGCGCACGTGAGCTTGTTGCCGACCAGCGCCCGCGTCAGCGGCGCGGTGTCGGTGTGCATGATCAGCTCGCGGCCGAGCTTGACCATGCGCCCGAGTTCACCCGGCGGCGGCGTGGTCGGCAACGGCGGCAACGTGGGCAGTTCGGCGGCGGCGGCAGGAAGGGCGAGGGCGAGCAGCAGGGCGGACAGGCGTGGGCGCATGACGGTCGGGAGCGGGCGTGGGGAAAGGCATGCTGCGGCGCAGCAGCACGATCTTACGCAGCGCCCCGCGCCGTGGCGCGCCGCGGGGCGCTGCGAGTTCCCGAACTTGACCATCATCAAAATGGAATGAAAAAAGCCCGGCACAACGGCCGGGCAGAAAACACTGGAGATGGTGCGGATACGGGCTTCAGAGCACCTGTTCGCCGTGCAGGCTGATGTCCAGGCCTTCGCGCTCCTGTTCCTCGGTCACGCGCAGGCCGATCACCATGTCGACGATCTTCAGCAGCACGAAGCTGACGACGGCGTCGTAGACGATCGTCACCGCGACGCCCTTGGCCTGGATCAGCAGCTGCGCGGCATTGCCTTCGAGCATGCCGGCGGTGCCGCCGATCGCCTTCACCGCGAACACGCCGGTGAGCAGCGCGCCGAGCATGCCGCCGATGGCGTGCACGCCGAACGCGTCCAGCGAGTCGTCATAGCCGAAGATTTCCTTCATGTAGACCGCGGTCCAGAAGCAGACCACGCCGGCCGCCAGGCCGATGACCAGCGCGCCGGTCGGGCCGACGAAGCCCGAGGCCGGCGTGATCGCGACCAGCCCGGCGACTGCGCCCGAGCAGATGCCCAGGATGGTCGGCTTGCCGCGCGCCACCCATTCGGCGAACATCCAGGCCAGCGCGGCGGCCCCGGTGGCGATCTGCGTGACCGCCATCGCCATGCCGGCGCGGTCGCTGGCTGCACCGGCCGAACCGGCGTTGAAGCCGAACCAGCCGACCCACAGCAGCGAGGCGCCGATCATCGTCAGCACCAGGTTGTGCGGCGGCATCGGCTCGCGGTGATAGCCGACGCGCTTGCCCATCACCAGCGCGGCCACCAGGCCGGCGACACCGGCGTTGATGTGCACGACGGTGCCGCCGGCGTAGTCGAGCACGCCGTCACCGCCGAGCCAGCCGCCGGGACCCCACACCATGTGCGCGATCGGCGCGTACACCGCGAGCAGCCAGGCGCCCATGAACACGAGCAGCGCGGAGAACTTCATGCGATCGGCGAACGAGCCCACGATCAGCGCCGGGGTGATGATCGCGAACGTCATCTGGAAGGTCATGAACGTGCTCTCGGGAATCGTCCCGGCGATGCCGTTGACGCTGTCGAGCCCCATGCCGGCGAGGAAGAACCGACTCAAGCCCCCGATGAACGGCGAACCGTTGGTGAACGCCAGGCTGTAGCCCGCGATCATCCACAGCACGGTGACGAGCGCGGTGATCGCGAAGCTCTGCATCAGCGTCGCCAGCACGTTCTTCTTGCGCACCATGCCGCCGTAGAACAGCGCCAGGCCCGGAATCGTCATCATCAGCACCAGCGCGGTCGACGTCAGCATCCACGCGTTGTCGCCGGAGTTGATGAAGGCGGCCGGATTCTTCGCCGCCGAGGCGGCGGCTGCAGGAGCGGCGGGCGCGGCCGCGGGGGTGGCGGTGGTCGCCGTGGTCGCCGCCGCGGGAGCCGCGGCGGATGCCGGCGCGGTCTGCGCGCAGGCTGCGCCGCCGCAGGCGGCCAGCGTCAGCGCGAGCATTGCAATGAACTTTTTCATGTCGTTGACCTTTCAGCTACCAGGGTTGTCACAGCGCGTCGCTGCCGGTCTCGCCGGTGCGGATGCGTAGCACCTGCTCGAGGTCGGCGACGAAGATCTTGCCGTCGCCGATCTTGCCGGTGCGCGCCGCGGTCTCGATCGCCTCGATGGTGCGCTCGACCAGGGTTTCCGGAACCGCCGCCTCGATCTTCACCTTGGGCAGGAAATCGACGACGTACTCGGCACCACGGTACAGCTCGGTGTGCCCTTTCTGGCGGCCGAAGCCCTTGACCTCGGTGACCGTGATGCCGGTCACTCCGATGCCCGAGAGCGCTTCGCGCACCTCGTCGAGCTTGAACGGCTTGATGATGGCCGTGATCATTTTCATGGAGGACTCTCCTCTGGGTTGGAGTGACGGTACTCAGAACGAGTAGGCCGCCATCAGTTCAAACGAGTTCTGCTTGGTCGTCGTCGTCGCACCGTCGGCGAACAGCGGGTTGTCGGCCTTGTCCTGGCGCAGTTCGGCCGACAGCTTCAAGTGCGCGACCGGCGTGTAGTTCAGCGCCACGGTCAGTTCCTTGATCTTGTTCGCCGAACCGGTGATGAGGCCGTCGTCGTCGGTCAGGTATTCACCGCGCCCGGACAGCGTCAGCTGCCCATTCAGCGCGTAGTTCGCGTACAGCGCATAGCCGTTGGCCTTCTTCGTGCTGCCGGCCAGGTCCTTGCTGACCAGGTCGACGTTCAGCCCCAGGCTCAGCGCATCGGTCGCGTTGTAGGTACCGACGAAGTCGAACAGTCCGGTCTTGCCCGGCGCGCCGCCGTAGTAGCTGTTGGTGCCGGCGTAGTAATAGGCCAGCGAGTACGACAGCTGCTTGCTCGGCGCGCCCGACGCGCCGAGCTCGACCAGCTTGGAGTCGGCGGTGCCGTTGCTGCTGTAGTTGATGCCGTTGCTGACGCCTCCGGTCAGCGTCAGCGCGTCGCTCACCGCGTAGCTGGCGCGCAGCCCGTCGTGGTAGATCGGCTCCAGGTCGTAGAACAGCAGCGAGCGCGAGATCTCGTTGTCGGCCACCGGGTTGACGACCTCGGCGCCGGCCAGCGTCGGCAGTCGCCCGGCCATCACGGTCAGCGCGCCGAGCGCGTATTGCGCGTACGCGGTGGCGATGCCGAACTGCGGCGCGCTGGCCGCCAGATAGCTGGCATCGTCGCCGCCCAGCAGGGTCACCGAGGCACCGGCGCCGCTGCTCGGCAGGTAGGCCGCGGTGACGCTGGCCTGGTTCAGCGTGAAGCCGTTGGTCTTCAAGTCGAACTGGCGCTGGCCGACCGTGCTGGTGTCGAAATGGGTGTAGCTCGAGGCGACGTAGCCGGTCACGCTCAAGCCCGGCGTGGCGGCCAGCACGGCGCCCAGGCTCGGTGCGGCCGGCGCGTCGGCGGCCAGCGCCAGCGCGGGCAACCCGAGCACGGCGGCGAGGGCGGCGGCAAGCTTGCTTGTATTCATCGAGGTGATCTCCAAAGGCGAGGCGCTGCGGAAAAAAAGGGAAGGGAGAAGGCGGGACCCGCGTTAGCTCTGCAGCTTTCGTGCCAGGCCCTGTCATCGGCGTTTTGTGCGGCGCAGCGCATCATCGCGGTGCATGTGTCCCGTTTCTGGTGCGTCGCCGGCGCCGCGCACGGTGCATCGACGCCGAGTCCCGGTGCAACGCGCGCCACCGCCGGCGCCAGGGCCATGCGCCCCGCCGCGCCGCTTTGCCGCGACAATACGCACGAAGGCGCGGCCGTCGCCGCGCCGCCGTGGACCCGACGATGAACGCTCAGAACCCGAACTCCCCCCGCGCCTTCCTGCACCGCGCCGCGGCCGCGCTGGAAAACTCGCCGCTGAAAGACATGCAGCGCAACGCGAAGGCGCTGGCGCAATCGGCCGCCGGGCGGCTCGACCTGGTCACGCGCGACGAGTTCGACGCGTTGCAGGCGATGCTGCTGGCGGCGCAGACGCGCATCGCCGCGCTCGAAGCCCAGGTTGCCGAGCTCGAGGCGCGCTCCTCGCGCGACGCCTGAGACGACGATGGCGCTGGCCCGGCTCGGCAGCCGCGCGCTGCTCGGGCTGGACGCTCCGCCGGTGCAGGTCGAGGTACACCTGGCCGGTGGTCTGCCGAGCTTCTCGATCGTCGGCCTGGCCGAGACCGAAGTGCGCGAGGCGCGCGACCGCGTGCGCAGCGCATTGCTCAACAGCGGCTTCGAGTTCCCGTCGGCGCGGCGCATCGTCGTCAACCTCGCGCCGGCCGACCTGCCCAAGGAATCGGCGCGCTACGACCTGCCGATCGCACTCGGTGTCCTTGCCGCGGCAGGCGCGCTGCCGGTCGCCGCGCTGGCCGAGCATGAATTCGCCGGCGAGCTGTCGCTGTCGGGCGAACTGCGCGGCGTGCGCGGAGCACTCGCGATGGCCTGCGCGCTGTCGCGCGACGCGCCGCAGCGGCGCTTCATGCTCGCTGCGGCCAGCGCCGCGGAAGCCGCGCTCGGCGCGCCGGGGCGCGTGCTCGGCGTCGCCGATCTGGTCAGCGCGGTGGCCTACCTGCGCGGCGAGCATGACGCCGCCCGCCTGACGCCGGCGCCGACCCTGCCGGCCACGCCCGCGGGCGTGGCACCGGTGGCCGACCTGGCCGACGTACGCGGTCAGCTGGCGGCCAAGCGCGCGCTGGAAATCGCTGCCGCCGGCGGCCACCACCTGCTGCTGCGCGGCCCGCCCGGTTGCGGCAAGTCGATGCTGGCGCAGCGCCTGCCGGCCTTGCTGCCGCCGCTCGCGCCCGACGAGGCCTTGTGCAGCGCTGCGCTGCTCGGCCTGGCCGGGCAGTTCGACCCGGCGCGCTGGACCGCGCCGCCGCTGCGCAGCCCGCACCACGGCGCGTCGGCCGCGGCGCTGATCGGCGGCGGCAGCGGCGCGCAGTTGCACCCCGGCGAAGTCTCGCTGGCGCACGGCGGCGTGCTGTTCCTCGACGAGTGGCCCGAATTCGGCCGCGACGCGCTGGAGGCGCTGCGCGAGCCGCTCGAAAGCGGCCGCGTCGTGGTCACGC
>JAKAHP010000167.1 GCA_021825505.1 Pseudomonadota bacterium | reverse complement strand
CCGACCGGGTCGAGCACCACCGGCGTGCCGCGCGCGCGCCGCGCGCAGCGCCAGCGCCATCGATTCGACCCAGTCGGGCTGCAGCGTGCCGATGTTGAGCACCACCGCGCCGGCCAGCGCGGCCATCGCCTCGACCTCGTCGCGCGCGTGCGCCATGACCGGCGAGGCGCCGGCGGCGAGCAACAGGTTCGCGGTGAAATTCATCACCACCAGATTGGTCACGTTGTGCACCAAGGGGCAGCTCGCGCGCAGCGCGAGCACATCGTCCCACAGGTCAGCGCTGCGCAGCATCGCAGTCTCCTCGTCGTCGCCGGGAAACCCGACATTTTGCGCGGGCAGCGCGGCCGCGCGCTTGACCGCAGTCAAGCGCCCCCGGCGCCACGCCACTACCATCGGCGCATGCCCGCCGCCGCCCCTCCCGTCGCAGCGCCGCCGCTGACCGCAACCCTGCTCGACGAGCACGGCGCGATGCTCGCGGCGATCGACGCGGTGCGCGTGGCGCTGCTGCGCGGCGCCATCGAGGACGCGCGCCAGGAGCTGGCGCGCCTGGGCGTGCAGCAGGCGCGCCACATCGCGCAGGAAAACACCGAACTGATCGCGCGCCTGCCGAACGGGGCGCGCTGGAGCGCGCGCGTCTACCTGGCCGAGCACGACAAGCTCGAGCGCATGCATGCCGAGCTCGTCGCGCTGCTGGCGCCGTTGCCGGCGCGCATCGACGATCCCCTGCTGCAACTGCGCCTGCTCGATGCGCACGCGCCGTTCAAGCACCTGCTCGAACATCACTTCGAGCGCGAGCAGCAGGGTCTGTTCGTCGAGGTCTAGCCCGCGCTCATGGCGCGCGCTGCGCGACCACGCGTCCGAGCTCGAACACCGACGCCACGCGCCCCCACGGCACCCGCGGCGCCGGCGGTGTCGCGTCGAAACTCTCGGGCAGCGCGTCGGCCCCGGCCGCGCAGCAAAAACGCAGGAACGCGGCCGGGCGCCGCCGCAACTGCCCGCAGCGCTCGAGCGCCAGGCACAAGGTGCGCAGGCGCCGCGCCGGAATGCTGCAACCCTGCTGCAGCAGACAGCCCTGCAGGTCGCTGACGCTCAGCGACACACGCGATTCGCGCAGCGCCGCGCAGATGCGGCGCGCCAGCTCGGCGTCGCTCAAGCCCGACCTGAATCCTGCGGTCTTCATCGCCGTACGTCGACCACGGTACGACCATGGCGCAAGCCGTCGAGCAGCGCATCGCTGGCCGCACCGACCTCGCTCAGGCCGACTTCGACGCCGATCGCGTCGAGCAGGGCCGGCGACACGTGCTGTGCCAGCAGCGCCCAGGCCTGGCTGCGCTGCGCGTTCGGCACGTAGACGCAGTTGATGCCGTACAGCGTCACCGCGCGCAGGATGAAGGGCATCACCGATCCGGGGAAGTCCGCCCCCTGCGCCAGCCCGCAGGCCGCCACCGCGCCGTGCCAGCGCGTGGCCGCGCAGGCGTTGGCCAGCGTCGTGCTGCCGACGGTATCGACCACGCCGGCCCAGCGCTCGCTTTGCAGCGGCCGACCCGGCGCCGACAATTGCGCACGGTCGATCACTTCCGTCGCGCCGAGCCCGCGCAGCCAGTCGGCCTGCTGCGGCTTGCCGCTGGCGGCGATCACCGAATAACCCAGTCCGGCGAGCAGGCGCACCGCGATCGATCCGACGCCGCCGCTGGCGCCGGTGACCAGCACCGGCCCCGCATCGGGTTGCAGCCCGTGACGCTGCAGCGCCTGCACGCACAGTGCCGCGGTGAAGCCCGCGGTGCCGATCGCCATCGCATGCCACGGGTCGTATCCGGCGGGCAGCGCCAGCAGCCATTCGGCGCGCAGCCGTGCACGCTCGGCGAATCCGCCCCAGTGCGTCTCGCCCAGCCCCCAGCCGTTGACGACGACGCGCTCGCCGATGCGCCATTGCGGCGACTCGCTGCGCACGACGCGCCCGGCCAGGTCGATGCCGGGCACCATCGGCCAGTTGCGCACCACCGCGCCGCGGCCGGTGACCGCGAGCGCGTCCTTGTAGTTCAGACTCGAGTAGTCGACTTCGACCTCGACTTCGCCTTCCGGCAGCGCGGCGTCGTCGAGCTCGACGAGCTCGGCGCGCCGCCCGGCTCCTTGCACCAGCATCGCGTGAAACATCGGATCTCCTGCGCTTGCGCTACGACCAGGCGGGCGCCTCAGTCGTAGCGGTGGAAGCCCTGGCCGCTCTTGCGGCCGAGGCGTCCGGCGTCGACCATTTCCTTCAACAGCGGCGCCGGGCGGTACTTCGGATCGTTGAAACCCTCGTAGAACACCTGCATCACCGCCAGCACGGTGTCGAGCCCGATCATGTCGGCCAGCGCCAGCGGGCCGATCGGGTGGTTGCAACCCAGCTTCATCGCCGCGTCGATGTCGGTGGCCGACGCGACGCCTTCCTGCAGCACGAAGATCGCCTCGTTGATCATCGGCACCAGCAGGCGGTTGACGACGAAACCGGGGCTGTTGCGCACGTCGACCGCAGTCTTGCCGACGCGCTCGACGAAGCGGCGCGCCGCCGCATGCGTCGCGTCGTCGGTCTGCAGGCCGCGGATCAGCTCGACCAGTGCCATCAGCGGCACCGGATTGAAGAAGTGCACGCCGATGAAGCGCTGCGGCCGGCGCAGCACCGCGGCCAGCTGCGTGATCGAGATCGACGAGGTGTTGGTCGCGATCACCGCGTCGGCGGCGGCCAGCTCGTCGAGCTGGCGCAGGATACGCAGTTTCAGGTCGACGCGTTCGGTGGCGGCCTCGATCAGCACATGCGCGCCGCGCAGCTGCTGCATGTCGGTGCTGCCCTGCACGCGGCCCAGCGCGGCGTCGGCGTCGGCCTGCGCCAGCGTGCCCTTCTTGACCATGCGCGCCAGGCTGGACTGCAGCGCGTCGCGGCCGCGCTGCAGCGCGGCGTCGTCGACGTCGATCATCATCACGTCGAAGCCGGCCAGCGCGCTGATCTGCGCGATGCCGTTGCCCATCGTGCCGGCGCCGATCACGCCGATGCGTCGTTCATCCATCAGGACTCCTGGAAGTTCTATCGAGAAAGGAAAACGCCGGAGCAGCCGGCGCGAATCATCCGGCGTCGTGCTGCCACTGCTGCTCGCCGACGCTGCGATTGAGCGTGCGCGCGAGCACGAACAGCAGGTCCGACAACCGGTTCAGATACTGCAGGCAGGCAGCGTTGATCGCGTCGCGCGCGGCCAGCGCCACCACCGCGCGCTCGGCGCGGCGTGCCACCGTGCGGCACACATGGGCCTGCGCACCGGCCAGCGTGCCGCCGGGCATGATGAACTCCTCGAGCCTGGGCAGCGCCGCGTTCCAGTCGGCCAGCGCATGGTCGAGCGCCAGCACGCGCGCATCGTGCAGCAGCGTGTAGCCGGGAATGCTGAGCTCGCCGCCCAGATCGAACAGGTCCTGCTGCACCGCGCGCAGCAGCGCGTCGGCGCCGTCGGCGGCGGCCACGCCGTGCGCCAGCAGCAGGCCGATCGAGCTGTTGAGCTCGTCGACGTCGCCCATCGCGACGACGCGCAGGTCGTCCTTGGCCACGCGCGTGCCGTCGCCCAGCCCGGTGCTGCCGGCGTCGCCGGTGCGCGTGACGATCGCGCTCAGTCGCTTGCCCATCGCCGCGCCCTCACATGCTGCGGCGGTACTGGCCGCCGACTTCGAACAGGGCGTCGGTGATCTGACCCAGCGAGCACACGCGCACCGCGTCGACCAGCACCTCGAACACATTGGCGTCGGCGATCGCCGCCTGCTTGAGCCGCTCCAGCATGACCGGCGCCGCGTCGGCGTGGCGTGCGTGGAAGTCGGCCAGGCGGTCGAGCTGGCTGCGCTTCTCGGCCTCGGTCGAGCGCGCCAGCTCGATGCTTTGCGGCACCGGGTCGCCGTGCGGCGCGCGGAAGGTGTTGACGCCGATGATCGGCAGCTCGCCGGTGTGCTTGAGCATCTCGTAATGCATGCTCTCTTCCTGGATCTTGCCGCGCTGGTAGCCGGTCTCCATCGCGCCGAGCACGCCGCCGCGTTCGGCGATGCGCTCGAACTCGGCCAGCACCGCCTCCTCGACCAGCTCGGTGAGCTCGTCGATGATGAAGGCACCCTGGTTCGGGTTCTCGTTCTTCGCCAGCCCCCACTCGCGGTTGATGATCAGCTGGATCGCCATCGCGCGACGCACGCTCTCCTCGGTCGGCGTCGTGATCGCCTCGTCGTAGGCGTTGGTGTGCAGGCTGTTGCAGTTGTCGTAGATCGCGATCAGCGCCTGCAGCGTGGTGCGGATGTCGTTGAAGGCGATTTCCTGCGCGTGCAGGCTGCGCCCGCTGGTCTGCACGTGGTACTTGAGCTTCTGGCTGCGCTCGGACGCGCCGTAGCGCTCGCGCATCGCCACCGCCCAGACGCGCCGCGCGACTCGGCCGAGCACGCTGTACTCCGGGTCCATGCCGTTGCTGAAGAAGAAGCTCAGGTTCGGCGCGAAGTCGTCGATGTGCATGCCGCGCGCCAGATAGGCCTCGACATAGGTGAAGCCGTTGCTCAGCGTGAACGCGAGCTGCGAGATCGGGTTCGCGCCGGCCTCGGCGATGTGATAGCCGGAAATGCTGACCGAGTAGAAGTTGCGCACCTTGTGGCGCACGAAGTATTCCTGGATGTCGCCCATCACCTTGAGCGAGAACTCGGTCGAGAAGATGCAGGTGTTCTGCCCCTGGTCCTCCTTCAGGATGTCGGCCTGCACGGTGCCGCGCACATTGGCCAGCGCCCAGGCGCGCACGCGCTCGATCTCGTCGGGCTCGGCGGCGCGGCCGCGGTCGGCCTCGAACTTCTCCAGCTGCTGGTCGATCGCCGCGTTCAGGAACATCGCCAGGATGGTCGGCGCCGGGCCGTTGATGGTCATCGACACCGAGGTCGCCGCATCGCACAGGTCGAAGCCCGAATACAGCACCTTGAGGTCGTCGAGCGTGGCGATGCTGACCCCCGAGTTGCCGACCTTGCCGTAGATGTCGGGGCGCTCCGCCGGGTCGTGCCCGTACAGCGTGACCGAGTCGAACGCTGTCGACAGGCGCTTGGCCGGCATGCCTTCGGACACCAGCTTGAAGCGCCGGTTGGTGCGGAACGCGTCGCCTTCGCCGGCGAACATGCGCGTCGGGTCTTCGCCCTCGCGCTTGAACGCGAAGGTGCCAGCGGTGAACGGGAAACGCCCGGGCACGTTCTCCAGCAGCAGCCACTTCAGGCGCTCGCCGTCGTCCTCGTAACGCGGCAGCGCGACCTTGCGGATCGTCGTGCCGGACAGCGTGCGGTGGGTCAGCGCGGTGCGGATCTCGCGCTCGCGCACCCTGACCACATAGTCGTCGCCGGCGTAGTCGCGCTGCAGCTGCTCCCAGCCCTCGAGCAGTTGCAGCGCCTCGGCGCTCAGCGCGGCCTCGCGCGCCGCGGCCAGCGCGGGCAGCGCCGAGACGTCGGCGCCACCGGCCTCGAGCATGCGCTGCGCCGCGCGCAGCTGCTGGCGCTCGCGCGCGACGCGCGCCTGCTCGGCGGCGCGGCGCTTGTAGCCGCGCACCGCGTCGGCGATCTCGGCCAGGTAGCGCTGGCGCGCGGCGGCGATGATCGGGCGCTCGCGCGTGCTGTGGCGCGTCGCCGCCGGCGGCAGCCGTCCGGCGCGCAGCGCCAGACCGAGCGCGCGCAGCCGCGGCACCAGCGCCTGGTACAGCGCGGTCACGCCGTCGTCGTTGAAACGGCTGGCCATCGTTCCGAACACCGGCATCGCGTCGGGCGCGACGTCGAACGCCGCGCGGTTGCGCTGCACCTGCTTGGCGACGTCGCGCAGGGCGTCGAGCGCGCCCTTGCGGTCGAATTTGTTGACCGCGACGAACTCGGCGAAATCGAGCATGTCGATTTTCTCGAGCTGGCTGGCGGCGCCGAACTCGGGCGTCATCACGTACAGCGGCACGTCGACCAGCGGCACGATCGCGGCGTCGCCCTGGCCGATGCCCGAGGTCTCGACGATGATCAGGTCGAAGCCGGCGACCTTGAGCGCGGCGATCACATCGGGCAGCGCGGCGCTGATCTCGCTGCCGGCCTCGCGCGTGGCCAGGCTGCGCATGTACACGCGCGCGCCGTCGCGCCAGGGGCCGATCGCATTCATGCGGATGCGGTCGCCGAGCAGCGCGCCGCCGCTCTTGCGCCGCGACGGGTCGATGCTGACCAGCGCGACGCGCCAGGCGTCGTCCTGATCGAGGCGCAGGCGCCGGATCAGCTCGTCGGTCAGGCTGGACTTGCCGGCGCCGCCGGTGCCGGTGATGCCCAGCACCGGGGCCACCTGCGCGCGCGCCGCGTCGTGCAGCTGCGCGCGCAGCGCGGCGTCGACACTGCCGGCCTCGAGC
>JAKAHP010000166.1 GCA_021825505.1 Pseudomonadota bacterium | reverse complement strand
CCCGAGGGGGTGTGCGCGGCTTCGGAGCGGCCGCGCGCCGCGCGTACCCCCAGGCGCTGCGCGCCGCCCCCCGAGGGGGTGTGCGCGGCTTCGGAGCGGCCGCGCGCCGCGCGTACCCCCACCAGGCGCCGCGCGCGGCTCATCGACGCCCTCCTTCGCGCGCGGTCTCAAGGATGGCCTGCGCCGCGAGTTGCGCTGTCGGTCGGCGCAGCTGCTCGTGCAGCGCGGTGAAGCGCTCGCGCAATTCGGCGCAATGCGGGGCGTCGTCGAGCTGCGCCAGCAAGGCGTCGGCCAGGGCGCCCGGCGTGCACGCCTGCTGCAGCAATTCGGGCACCAGGCTGGCGCCGGCGAGGATGTTGGGCAGCCCGACCCACGGCAGGTAGCCGCGGTCCTTCATCAGCCACCACGACAAGGCCGGCAGTCGGTAGCCGATCACCATCGGACGCTTGAACAGCGCGCATTCCAGCGTCGCGGTGCCGCTGGCCACCAGCGCGCCGTCGCAGGCCGCCAGCGCCTGTTGCGCGCCACCGGCCAGCCAGTGCACCTGCAACTGCGGCCACGCCTGCGCCTGCTGCTGCAGCAGCGGCGCCAGCTGCGGATGCGCCACCGGCACGACGATGCGCGCGCCGCGTCGGCGCTGCAATTGGTCGGCGGCGCCGAGGAAGGCCGCGCCGATGTGCTGCACCTCGCCGCGGCGGCTGCCGGGCAGCACCGCGATCACCGGCGCCGCGTCGTCGAGCCCCAGCGCGGCGCGCGCGGCGCCACGGTCGGGCTGCAGCGCAAGGACCTCGGCCAGCGGATGCCCGATGTAGCTGGCCTGCACGCGGGTGCCGGCGTACAGCGCCGGCTCGAACGGGAATATGCACAGCAGGCGGTCGACGGCGCGTTCGATGGCGTGGATGCGCTCGCGCCGCCAGGCCCAGATCGACGGGCTGATGAAATGCACGGTCGGAATCGACGCTGCGCGCAGGCGCTGCTCGAGCGCCAGGTTGAAGTCGGGCGCGTCGACGCCGACGAACACCGCCGGCGGCTCGCGCAGCAGACGGCGGCGCAGGCTGGCGCGCATCCACAGCAGCTCGGGCAGGCGCGGCAGCACCGCGGCGAAACCGTTGACGGCAAGCCGCTCCAGCGGCCACCAGCTGGTCATTCCCTCGCGCTGCATGGCCGCGCCGCCGATGCCGGCCGCGCACCACTGCGGCCGCATGGCGCGCAGCGCGTGCAGCACGTGGGCCGCGAGCATGTCGCCCGAGGCCTCGCCGGCGACAAAAGCGAGTTCGGGCGCCACCGCGGCCGGCCCCCGCCTCAGGGTCGCACGATGCCGCGCCGGCTGGCGGCGACGAAATCGATCAGCCGAGCGAGGTCGTCGGTGCTGGTCGGCGTGGCGTCGCGCAAGGCGCGCAGCGCGTCGAGCGCCGCGTCCAGGCCGAGCCCGCGGCGATACAGCGTGCGATAGGCCTCGCGCAGCGTGGCGATGCGCTCGGCGTCGAAGCCGCGGCGCTTCAAACCTTCGGCATTGATTCCGTGCGGCAGCGCCGGAGTCCCAGCCAGCATCACGTACGGCGGCACATCTTGCGTCACCGCCGAACCGACGCCGGTCATCGCGTGGGCGCCCACCTGCACGAACTGGTGCACCCCGGTCAGCCCGCCCAGGATCGCCCAGTCGCCGATGTGCACATGCCCGGCCAGTTGCGTGGCGTTGGCCAGCACCGTGTGGTCGCCGACGCGGCAGTCGTGCGCAACGTGCACGTAGGCCATGATCCAGTTGTCGCTGCCCACGCGCGTGACGCCGCCGTCCTGCACCGTGCCCAGGCTGAAACTGCAGTATTCGCGAATCGTGTTGCCGTCGCCGATCTCGAGTTCGGTCGGCTCGCCGGCGTATTTCTTGTCCTGTGGCACTCCGCCCAGCGAGCAGAACGCGTGGATGCGGTTGTCGCGGCCGATGCGAGTGCGCCCCTGCACGCAGACATGGGGCCCGAGCCGGGTTCCGGAATCGATGCGCACCTGCGCGCCGATCACGCAATACGGGCCGACTTCGACGTCGGCCGCGAGTTCGGCGCCGGGCTCGACCAGCGCGCTCGGATGAATCAGGCTCACGCTGGCTCCGTCAGTCGATGACGCGCTCGGTGCACATCAGCTCGGCTTCGGCCGCGCCCTCGTCGCCGACGCGGGCGCGCGCGTCGAACTTGTAGATATTGCGCATGCGCCGCGAAATGCTGACCTCGAGCATCAACTGGTCGCCCGGCTCGACCGGGCGCTTGAAACGCGCACCGTCGATGCCGACCAGGTAATACACCGAATTCTCGTCCGCGGTCATGTCCAGCGTGCCGAACGCGAGAATCCCGGCGGCTTGCGCCAGCGCCTCCAGGATCAGCACGCCGGGCATGATCGGCTTGACCGGAAAGTGGCCGGTGAAATACGGCTCATTGAACGAGACGTTCTTGTACGCGAGGATGCGCTCGCCCTTTTCGAACTCGACCACGCGGTCGACGAGCAGGAACGGGTAGCGGTGCGGGAGCAGCTTCTGGATCTGGTTGATGTCGAATACGGTCATGATGGGTCGCGCTCGCCGGGTTGGCGCGCCTCGTTTTGTTGTTCAAGTTGTCGAATGCGGTCGCGCAGCTTCGCCAGTTGGCGCAGTGTGGCAGCGTTCTCAGCCCAGTTGTCGTGCGTGTCGAGCGGGAATGCGCCGGTGTAATGGCCGCTGCGTCGGATCGAACGCGACACCAGCGACATGCCGCCGACGACGACGCGGTCGGCGATTTCGAGGTGGCCGGCGATGCCCACGCCACCGCCGATCAGGCAGTAGGCGCCGATGCGCGCGCTGCCCGAGATGCCCACGCAACCGGCGATCGCGGTGTGCTCGCCGATGCGCACGTTGTGCGCGACCTGCACCAGATTGTCGATCTTCACGCCGTCGCCGATCACGGTGTCGTCGAGCGCGCCGCGATCGATGGTCGTGTTCGCGCCGATTTCGACGTCGTC
This sequence comes from Pseudomonadota bacterium, assembly GCA_021825505.1. GTDB lineage: Bacteria > Pseudomonadota > Gammaproteobacteria > Burkholderiales > Burkholderiaceae_C > Thiomonas_A. Next base: position 3,439 of record JAKAHP010000166.1, on the reverse strand, counting down.
GCCGATCAGCACGCGGCCGGTCTGCGGAATCTTCACGCCGGCGCCGCGCTCGTCGCGCGCGAAGCCGAAGCCGTCCGTGCCGATCACCGCGCCGGCGTGCACGATGCAGCGCGCGCCGAGGCGGCAGCCGTGCATGACCACCGCGCGCGGCTCCAGCACCGTGCCGTCGCCAAGCACCGTGTCGGCACCGACGAAACTGCCGGCGCCGAGCACGACACCCGCGCCGAGCACCGCGCCGGCCTCGACCACGGCGCCGGCGGCGACGCTGCAGCCGGCGCCAAGCCGCGCGCTGGCGTCGACCGCGGCCAGCGCGTGCACCCCCGGCGGCGCCGGGCGCGCGTCGCGCGCCGCGAACCACTGCGCGGCGCGTGCGTAATACAGGTAGGGGTCGGCGGTGACGATGGCCGCGCGCAGCGCGGCGGCCTGCTCCGCGCAAGCCGGCGGCACGATCACGCAGCCGGCGGCGGTGTCGCGCAGCTGCGCGCCGGCCGCGGCCTGACTGAGAAAGGCGAGTTCGTCGGCGCCGGCACGCTGCAGCGGCGCGATGCGGCGCAAGGGCACCGTGCCGTCGCCCAGCAAGGTGCCGCCGAAGCGCGCGACGAGTTCCCCCGCGCTGACCGAGCCGGTTGCTTCCGGTGTGCTGCGCTCGATGCTCACTTGGTCGATGCGTCGAGCGCCTTCAGGACCTTGTCGGTGACATCGATGCGCGGATTGACGTAGACGGCATCCTGGAAAATGATGTCGTAATTGCCCTGCTCGGCGACCTGCTTGACCACCTTGTTCGCCTTGTCGAGCACCTGCGCCAGCGCGGCATTGCGCTTGGCGTTGAGGTCCTCGCCGAACTCGCGCTGCTTGCGCTGGAAGTCGCGCGTCATGTCGGCGAGCTGCTGCTGTTGCGCGGCGCGGTCGGCGTCGGACATCACCGGGCCGTCCTTCTCGAGCTTGGCGCTGAGCGCCTTGATGCGTGCGGCGCTGTCCTGCAGGTCCTTGTCGCGCTTGGCGAACTCGCTCTGCAGCTTCTGCTGCGCGGCTTTCGCCAGCGCCGACTCCTTGAGGATGCGCTCGGTGTTGATGAAACCGATGCGGCCCGACGGCGCGCTGCCCTGCGCCGCCGCGGGCAGCGGGGCGAGCAGCACGGCGATGCAGCCCGCCGCGGCAAGAACCTGGCGAAACGCTTGTGTCATTGAAATCATGGCGGCTCTCAGAATGCGGTGCCCACGGTGAACTGGAACGACTGCGTCTTGTCGGTCGGCTTGTCGCGCAGCGGTCGCGCGATGCTGAACTTCAGCGGGCCGACCGGGGAAATCCACGACAGCGCGAGACCGGCGGCCACGCGCATGTCGCCCAGGCTGATCTTCTGTCCGGCGCCCCAGACGTAGCCGCTGTCGACGAAGGTCGACAGCCGCAGGCTGCGGTCAGCTCCGGTACCCGGGAACGGGAACTGGTACTCGACGTCGCCGACGATCAGGCGCGCACCACCCAGCGCATTGCCCTGCGCGTCCTGCGGGCCCAGCGAGCTCTGCTGGAAGCCGCGCACGCTGCCGATGCCGCCGGCGTACAGGTTCTTGAAGATCGGCAACGGGCGTCCGTTCAGGCCGCTGGCGTAGCCGAGCATGCCGTTGAACGCCAGGTTGGTGCGAAGCGACACCGGCATGAACTGCTGGTAGTTGTAGCTGGCACGGAAATAGCGCATCGTGCTGAACGGGCTGTAGTCAGCGCTCAGGCTCTGGTAGCGCCCATCGGTCGGCACCAGCGCGCTGTTGCGGCTGTCGCGCTGCCAGCCCAGGGTCAGCGGCACGCCCGACGACACGTCGCCGAACTGGTTTGCATAGCTGATGTACGAGGCCGGCGCTCCGGGCGCCAGCGAGAGCCGATACTGCTCGAAGCCGACGCCGAAGAACACGCGGTCGACCTCAGTGAACGGCACCCCGAACTGGACGTTAAAGCCCGGCGTCTTGATCGAATAGTTGTAGCCCTGGCTCGAATACGGCTGGATCGTCCGGTAGTAGACGTTGTAGGTGCGGCTGATTCCGTCCTGCGTGAAATACGGGTTGGTGCTCGACACCGCCAGCGTGCGGTAATAGCTCGAGGTGTTCAGGTCGATGCTGAAGTTGTTGCCGCTGCCGAATATATTGTCCTGGCTCAGCGACGCATTGAACGACAGCCGGTTCGCGCTCGAGAAGCCGACGCCCAGACCGAGCATGCCGGTGGGCTTTTCCTCGACCTTCATGTCGAGGTCGACCTGGTCGGCGCTGCCGGCGACTTCGCGCGTGCCCAGCGTGACGTTCTTGAAATAACCCAGGCGGTCGACGCGGTCACGCGACAGCTTGATGCGGCTGGCGTCGTACCAGGCGTCCTCGAACTGACGGAACTCGCGGCGGATCACTTCGTCGCGCGTACGCGTGTTGCCTTCGATGTCGATGCGCCGCACGTAGACGCGCTGCCCCGGGTCGGCGTCGATCGTGAACGACACCAGGTGGCGCTGCCGGTCGACCACCGGCGCCGGCTGCACGCGCGCGAAGGCGTAGCCGTACTCGCCGAACTTGTTGACCATCGCCTTGACGGTGTCGGTCAGCTCCTGCGCGCTGTAGACCGCGCCGGGCTTGAGCTTGACCAGCGCGCGGAATTCGTCGGCCAGCCCGAGGTAGTTGCCCTCGAGCTTGAAGCCCGACACCTTGTATTTCGCGCCTTCGGTGATGTTGACCGTGATGTAGACGCTGTCCTTGTCGGGCGACAGCGCGACCTGCGCCGAATTGATCGTGAAATCGAGGTAGCCGCGATCGACGTAATACGAGCGCAGCGTTTCCAGATCCGCGTTGAGTTTGGCGCGCGAATACTGGTCGGACTTGGTGTACCAGCTCAACCAGCCCGGCGTCGACAGCGTGAACAGCCCGCGCAGGGTGCTTTCGCTGTAGACCTTGTTGCCGACGATGTTGATGGCGCGGATCTTGGCCACCGCACCTTCCTCGACCGTGAACAGCAGATTCACCCGGTTGCGAGGCAGTGGGGTCACCGTGGTCGAGACCTGCGCCGCGTAATAGCCCTTGGCCAGGTACTGCTGCTTGAGCTCGCGCACCGCGCTGTCGACCAGCGCCTGGTCATAGGGATGCGCACTCGACAGCCCGATGCCGACGAGCGCCTGCAGCAGGTTCTTCTTGTCGAATTCCTTGGTGCCGGCGAAGCTGATGTCGGCGATCACCGGACGCTCCTCGACGACGATGGTGACGACGTCACCTCCGGTGCGGATCGCCACGTTCTTGAACAGTCCGGTGGCGAACAAGGCACGGATCGCCGCGGCGCCCGCCTCGGGCGAGTAGCTGTCGCCGACGCGAAACGGCAGATAGCTGAAGACAGTGCCTGGTTCGGTCCGCTGCAGACCGTCGACGTGGATGTCCTTGATGACGAAAGTGTCGGCGGCCTGGGCCTGGGTGCACACGGC
>JAKAHP010000165.1 GCA_021825505.1 Pseudomonadota bacterium | reverse complement strand
GCGAGCGCAACCCGCTGGTGCTGGCCGCGGCCGCGGTCGCCGGCGTCAGCCGCGCGTTCGCGATCGGTGGCGCGCAGGCGGTCGGCGCGCTGGCCTGGGGCACCGCGACGGTGCCGCGCGTGGACAAGATCACCGGCCCCGGCAATGCCTACGTCGCCGCGGCCAAGCGCCGCGTGTTCGGCATCTGCGGCATCGACATGATCGCCGGGCCGTCCGAGATCCTGGTCATCGCCGACGGCAGCACGCCGCCCGACTGGGTCGCGATGGACCTGTTCAGCCAGGCCGAGCACGACGAGCTCGCGCAAAGCATTCTGCTGTGCCCCGACGCGGCTTATCTCGACGCGGTGGCGCAGGCCATGGCGCGGCTGCTGCCCGGCATGGCGCGGAGCGACATCATCGAGGCCTCGCTGCGCGACCGCGGCGCGCTGATCCGCGTGCGCGACCTCGACGAGGCCTGCCGGCTGGCCGACCGCATCGCCCCCGAACACCTCGAGCTGGCCTGCGCGCAGCCGCGCCCGCTGGCCGATCGTCTGCGTCACGCCGGCGCCATCTTCCTCGGCGCCTACACCTCGGAGTCGCTGGGCGACTACTGCGCCGGTCCCAACCACGTGCTGCCGACCTCGGGCACCGCGCGCTTCTCGTCGCCGCTGGGCGTGTACGACTTCATCAAGCGCAGCAGCCTGATCGAGGTCAGCGCGGCCGGTGCCGCCAGGCTCGGGCGCATCGCCTCGGTGCTCGCGCACGGCGAGCGGCTGCAGGCGCACGCGCGCGCGGCCGAACTGCGCATCGCGCCGTGAGCGCGGCGCGCGACCGACGGAGCCCTCGATGAGCCGCTTCTGGAGCGAGGTCGTGCACGGCCTCACGCCCTACGTGCCGGGCGAGCAGCCCAAGATCGACGGGCTGATCAAGCTCAACACCAACGAGTGCCCGTATCCTCCGAGCCGTGCGGTGCTCGACGCGATCGCTGCCGCCGGCGGCGACGCGCTGCGCCTGTACCCCGATCCGCAGGCGCTCGAACTGCGCGCCGCGATCGCGCAGCATCATGGCGTCGAGGCGGCGCAGGTGTTCGTCGGCAACGGCTCCGACGAAGTGCTGGCGCACGTCTTCATGGCGCTGCTGCGCCACCCCGCGCCGCTGCTGCTGCCCGACATCAGCTACAGCTTCTATCCGGTTTACGCGAAGCTGTACGGCATCGAGGTCGAGCCCGTCGCGCTCGACGCGGACTTGCGCGTGCGCGTCGACGACTACCTGGCGCGGCCGCGCAACGGCGGCATCGTGCTGGCCAATCCGAATGCGCCGACCGGCATCGCGCTGGCGCTGGACGACATCGAGCGCCTGCTGCACGGCAACCCGCACAGCGTGGTCGTGGTCGACGAGGCCTACGTCGACTTCGGCGCGCACAGCGCGCTGGCGCTGCTGCCGCGCCATCCCAACCTGCTGGTCGTGCGCACGCTGTCGAAGTCGCGCGCGCTGGCCGGCTTGCGCGTCGGCTACGCCGTCGGCGCGCCCGAGCTGATCGACGGCCTGACGCGCGTCAAGGACAGCTTCAACTCCTACCCGCTGGACCGCCTCGCGCTGGCCGGCGCCACCGCGGCGATGCGCGACGACGCCTGGTTCACCGAGACCTGCGCGCGCATCCGCGCCAGCCGCGAGCGCCTCCACGCCGGGCTGCGCGAGCTCGGTTTCGAGGTGCTGCCGTCGGCCGCCAACTTCGTGTTCGCGCGCCACCCCGACGCCGACGCGGCGCAGCTGGCCACCGCGCTGCGTGCGCGCCGCATCCTGGTGCGACATTTCGCGCGACCCGAGCGAATTGCCCAATTCCTGCGCATAAGCGTTGGAACTGACGCACAATGCGATGTTTTGCTGCTCGCTTTGCGCGAAATCGTGTCGCAAGCTCTGTAAGCTTGGTTAATATCCCTGCCATGCGACGCGCCCAAGTCACCCGTGAAACCGCCGAGACGCGCATCGAGGTCGAACTGAACCTCGACGGCAGCGGCCAGTCCAGGCTGGACACCGGCATCGGCTTCTTCGACCACATGCTCGACCAGATCGCGCGCCACGCGCTGGTCGACCTCGTCGTCAGCGCGCGCGGCGATCTGCACATCGACGGCCACCACACGGTCGAGGACGTCGGCATCACGCTGGGCCAGGCGCTGGCCGCGGCCCTGGGCGACAAGAAGGGCGTGCGCCGCTACGGCCACGCCTACGTGCCGCTGGACGAGGCGCTGTCGCGCGTCGTCGTCGACTTCTCCGGACGTCCCGGGCTGGTGTGGAACGTGCCGTTCACGCGCGCCTCGATCGGCCAGTTCGACGTCGAGCTGGCGCACGAATTCTTCCAGGGTCTGGTCAACCACGCCCAGATCACGCTGCACATCGACAATCTGCGCGGCGAGAACTCGCACCATCAGTGCGAGACCGTGTTCAAGGCCTTCGCCCGCGCGCTGCGCGCGGCCGCCGAAATCGATCCGCGCGCCGCCGGCGCGATCCCGTCGACCAAGGGCTCCCTGTAACAACGTCATCGGCCGCGCGGCGCGCGCGACTCCGCTTTCGCCAACAGCCGAAATCCTTCCTGAACGGATGAAAACCGTCGTCATCGTCGATTACGGCATGGGCAACCTGCGTTCGGTGTCGCAGGCCGTGCTGCACGTCGCCAAGGGTCTGCCGTGGCAGGTCGTGGTCAGCGCCGACGCCGCGCAATTGCACGCTGCCGACCGCATCGTGCTGCCCGGGCAGGGCGCGATGCCCGACTGCATGCGCGAGTTGCGCGAATGCGGGCTGCAGCGCGCGGTGCTCGACGCCGTCGCCGGCGGGCGCCCGCTGTTCGGCGTCTGCGTGGGCATGCAGATGCTGCTCGAGCGCAGCGAGGAAGGCCCCACCGACGGCCTCGGCCTGATCGGCGGCGACGTGCGCCGCTTCCGCCTCGACGGCCAGCTGCAGCCCGACGGCAGCCGCTACAAGGTGCCGCACATGGGCTGGAACGCGGTGCGCCAGTGCGCGCCCGACGGCGTGCTGCACCCGCTATGGGCGGGGGTGGCGCAGGAGGCCGCGTTCTATTTCGTGCACAGTTTTTATGCGAACCCGTCCGACCTGCGCAACATTGCAGGCACGACCGAGTACGGCGTGACTTTTGCTAGTGCAATCGCACGGGATAACATTTTTGCGACCCAGTTCCACCCCGAGAAGAGTGCCGCGGCGGGCTTGGCCCTGTACCGCAACTTCCTCGACTGGAACCCTTGACGCGTTCTCCGGTCAGAACCGTCGTCTGCCTGCTGCTCCGCTTCCTTCCCCGTTGTCCCGAACCGTGCTGCCATGTTGCTGATCCCCGCGATCGATTTGAAGAACGGCGAATGCGTGCGCCTCGAGCAAGGCGAAATGCAAGCCGCCACCGTGTTTTCACGTGACCCGGCCGCGATGGCGCGGCACTGGGTCGAGCAGGGCGCGCAGCGCCTGCACCTGGTCGACCTCAACGGCGCCTTCGCCGGGCGCCCGGAGAACGAGCCGGCGATTCGCGCGATCCTGCGCGAAGTCGGCGCCGACATTCCGGTGCAGCTCGGCGGCGGCATCCGCGACCTCGAAACCATCGAGCGCTACCTCGACGACGGCCTCGGCTACGTGATCATCGGCACCGCCGCGGTCAAGAACCCTGGTTTCCTGAAAGAGGCGTGCAGCGCTTTCGGCGGTCACATCATCGTCGGCCTCGACGCGCGCGACGGCAAGGTCGCCACCGATGGCTGGAGCAAGCTCACCGGCCACGAAGTCGTCGACCTCGCGCGCAAGTTCGAGGAATACGGCGTCGAGGCCGTGATCTACACCGACATCGGCCGCGACGGAATGCTCACCGGGATCAACATCGACGCCACCGTCAAGCTGGCCGAGGCGCTGAGCATTCCGGTCATCGCCAGCGGCGGGCTGTCGGGCATGCACGACATCGAGCGCCTGCTCGAAGTCGAGCCCAGCGGCGTCGAGGGCGTGATCTGCGGCCGCGCGATCTACACCGGCGCACTCGACTTCAAGGCGGCGCAGCAGCGCGTGACCGCCGCCGCCGAGGAAACCTGATGCTGTTCAAGCGCGTCATTCCCTGCCTCGACGTCACCGGCGGGCGCGTCGTCAAGGGCGTCAACTTCGTCGGCCTGCGCGACGCCGGCGACCCGGTCGACGTCGCCGCGCGCTACAACGAGCAGGGCGCCGACGAGCTCACCTTCCTCGACATCACCGCGACCAGCGACGACCGCGGCATGCTGCTGCACATGATCGAAGCGGTCGCCGCGCAGGTATTCATCCCGCTGACGGTCGGCGGCGGCGTGCGCACCGTCGACGACGTGCGCCGGCTGCTCAACGCCGGCGCCGACAAGGTCAGCTTCAATTCGGCCGCGGTGGCGAACCCTGACGTGATCGCCGCGGCCTCGGCGCGCTACGGCGCGCAGTGCATCGTCGTGGCGATCGACGCCAAGCGCCGCGACGGCGGCGGCTGGGACGTCTACACCCACGGCGGGCGCCGCAACACCGGCCTCGACGCGGTGCAGTGGGCGCAGCGCATGGCGGAGGCAGGTGCCGGCGAGATCCTGCTCACCAGCATGGACCGTGACGGCACCAAGGCCGGTTTCGACCTCGAGCTCACGCGCGCGGTGGCCGACGCGGTGCCGGTGCCGGTGATCGCCTCCGGCGGCGTCGGCGGGCTGCAGCACCTGGCCGACGGCATACGCCAGGGCCACGCCGACGCGGTGCTGGCGGCGAGCATCTTCCACTACGGCGAACATACGGTGGGCGAGGCCAAGCGCTTCATGGCCGCGCAGGGCATCCCGATGCGGCTGCAGGATTGACGCGCCGCACTACACTGCGCGCATGGACTGGATAGACGACATCCGCTGGGACGCGGCGGGGCTGGTGCCGGCGATCGCGCAGGAAGCCGGCAGCGGCGACGTGCTGATGATGGCCTGGATGAACCGCGAGGCGCTGCAGCGCACCGTCGAGCTCGGCGAGGCCGTGTACTGGTCGCGCTCGCGCGGGCGGCTGTGGCACAAGGGCGAGGAATCGGGCCATGTGCAGAAGGTCGAGGCCATCCGCCTGGACTGCGACGGCGACGTGCTGCTGCTGCGCGTGCGTCAGCTCGGCTTCGAGCCCGGCATCGCCTGCCACACCGGGCGCCACTCGTGCTTCTACCGCGAATTGCAAGACCAGCGCTGGCAAAGCGTCGAGCCGGTGCTGAAGGACCCGCAAAGCATCTACCGATGAGCCAGAATCCCTCCCACGACGTGCTCGAGCGCCTCAGCGAGGTCATCGAGCAGCGCAAGCGCGCCGACCCGGCCAGCTCCTACGTCGCGCGCCTGTACGCCAAGGGCGAGGACGCGGTGCTGAAGAAGGTCGGCGAGGAAGCCACCGAATTCGTGCTCGCGGCCAAGGGCGGCGAGCGTGCGCAGCTCGTGTACGAAGCCGCCGACCTGTGGTTCCACTGCCTGGTGGCGCTGGCCGCGCACGACATCCGACCGGCTGAAGTGCTGCAGGAACTTGCGCGTCGTGAAGGTTTGTCGGGGCTCGACGAGTTCGCTGCGCGTACGCAGGTAAAATAACGGCGATGGCATCGCGGCGTGCGGTGCAGCCGCAGCTTTGCGTGGAGGTGGAGAAATGGGCGGTTTGAGCATTTGGCACTGGCTGATCGTGCTCGTCATCGTGATGATGGTGTTCGGCACCAAGAAGCTGAAGAACATCGGCACCGACCTGGGCGCCGCGGTCAAGGGCTTCAAGGAAGGCATGCGTGACGGCGAAGGCGAAGCCCCCGCTGCCGACGCCAAGCAGGCGATCGCGCAGCAAGGCGCGGTGAAGAAGGACACCATCGACGTCGAGGCCAAGGAGAAGTCGTCCTGACCCCGTAGCGCCACGGCGCAGGCCGGCGATCGCGCCGGCCTTTTTGTTCGCCCGCGCAATCCAGCATGTTCGACATCGGCATTTCGGAACTCGGCGTGATCGGCGTGGTCGCGCTGGTCGTGCTCGGCCCCGAGCGGCTGCCGCGCGTCGCGCGCACGGTGGGCAATCTGCTCGGGCGCGCGCAGCGCTACATGGCCGACATCAAGTCCGAAGTCAACCGGCAGATGGAACTCGACGAGCTGCGCAACATGAAGGCCAGCGTCGAGGATTCGATGCGCCAGATCCAGGCCTCGGTGGCCGAGAACGTCGGCCAGGTGCAGGACGAATTCGACGCAGCGTGGCGCGAGGCCACTTCGGGCCTGCGCGGCGGCGACGCCGAAACGCCGTCCAGCGAGCCGCAGCCCTATCTGGCCGACGCGCCCAGCGCGCGCCGCACGCGGCGCCAGCCGCCGGCGGTTCCGGTCTGGTATCGGCGCCAGTCGCGCGTGCGCCGCCACGCGCTGTCGACCGCGGCGCGCGCCGCGCGCCTGCCGCGGCGCGGCTGAGCTTCGCGTCCGCCTCCCAGTCTTCACCCCCAACCCAGCATCCCGTGAGCGACACCCAGCCGAGCGACG
>JAKAHP010000164.1 GCA_021825505.1 Pseudomonadota bacterium | reverse complement strand
CTGCGCCTGGGCATCTTCGGCGCCGAGCCTTGGGGCGCGGGCATGCGCGCCGAGCTCGAGCGCAAGCTCGGCATCGACGCGCTCGACATCTACGGACTGACCGAAGTGATGGGGCCGGGCGTGGCCAGCGAATGCGTCGAGACCAAGGACGGCCCGGTGATCTGGGAGGACCACTTCCTGCCCGAGATCGTCGATCCCGACAGCGGCCAGGTGCTGCCCGACGGCAGCGCCGGCGAGCTGGTGTTCACCTCGCTGACCAAGGAGGCGTTTCCGGTGATTCGCTACCGCACGCGCGACCTGACGCGGCTGCTGCCGCCCAGCGCGCGCGCGTTCCGCCGGCTCGACCGCATCACCGGGCGCAGCGACGACATGCTGATCGTGCGGGGCGTCAACGTGTTTCCGTCGCAGATCGAGGAGCAGCTGCTGCGCGACCCGCGCCTGAGCGGCAACTACCAGCTGGTGCTGACGCGCGAAGGCCCGCTGGACCAGCTCGAAGTACGCTGCGAGCTGCAGCGCGCCTGCAGCGGCACGCTGCCGCGCGCCGAGGTCGACGCGATCGCGCGCGCCGCCACCCACCACATCAAGACCATCATCGGGCTGTCGAGCCGCGTCACGGTGATGGAGTTCGACACGCTGCAGCGCACGCAGACCGGCAAGGCACGCCGCGTCATCGACCAGCGTCCGCGGCCGGAATGAATCGGAGACCCCATGGCTGAAGCTTTCATCTGCGACGCGGTGCGCACGCCGTTCGGGCGCTACGCGGGCGCCCTGAGCGCGGTGCGCGCCGACGATCTCGGCGCGCTGCCGCTGCGCGCGCTGCGCGAGCGCCACGCCGGCGTCGACTGGGACGCGCTCGACGAGGTGCTGTACGGCTGCGCCAACCAGGCCGGCGAGGACAACCGCAACGTCGCGCGCATGAGCGCGCTGCTCGCCGGGTTGCCGGTGACCGCGGCGGCGGCGACCCTCAACCGGCTGTGCGGATCCGGGCTCGACGCGGTCGGTTCGGCCGCGCGCGCGATCCGCTGCGGCGAGGCGGCGCTGGTGCTGGCCGGGGGCGTCGAGAGCATGAGCCGGGCGCCGCTGGTGATGCCCAAGGCCGACGCCGCGTTCAGCCGCGCCGCGGTGATCCACGACACGACGATAGGCTGGCGTTTCGTCAACCCGCTGCTGCAGTCGCGCTACGGCATCGACTCGATGCCGGAGACGGCCGAGAACGTCGCGCGCCAGTTCGGCATCGGGCGCGACGCGCAGGACCGCTTCGCGCTGCGCTCGCAGGACAAGGCGGCGGCGGCGCAGGCTGCGGGCGCGTTCGACGCCGAGCTGTGCGCGGTCGAGATCGCGCAGAAGAAGGGCGAGCCGCTGCGCGTGAGCCGCGACGAACACCCGCGCGCGACCACGCTCGACGCGCTGGCCCGGCTCAAGCCGGTGGTGTGCGCCGACGGCACCGTGACCGCGGGCAACGCCAGCGGCATCAACGACGGTGCCTGCGCGCTGCTGCTGGCCGACGCGGCCGCTGCAGCGCGCCACGGCCTGACGCCGCGCGCGCGCGTCGTCGGCATGGCCAGCGCCGGGGTCGAGCCGCGCATCATGGGCATCGGCCCGGTGCCGGCCACGCGCCGCGTGCTGCAGCGCTGCGGGCTGACGCTGGACCAGCTCGACGTGATCGAGCTCAACGAGGCCTTCGCCGCGCAGGCGCTGGCGGTGCTGGGCGAACTCGGCCTGGACGCCGACGACCCGCGCGTGAACCCGCTGGGCGGCGCGATCGCGCTGGGCCATCCGCTGGGCGCCAGCGGCGCGCGCCTGGTCACCACCGCGCTGCACCAGCTCGAGCGCGGTGGCGGCCGCTACGCGCTGTGCACGATGTGCATCGGCGTCGGCCAGGGCATCGCGCTGGTCATCGAGCGCGTCTAGTCAGGCCCCGGCTCAGACCGCGACGGTTCCGGTGAGCTCGCGCGACTCGATGCGGTAGCTGAACGCCTGCGCGTCGAGGCTGTCGAGCGCGCCGTCGCCGTCGCGTCCCTGCGGATACATCAGGAACGGCAGCTTCGCGCCGTCGGGCAGCGCGATGTCCTGCGCGCAGTTGTACGGCACCCAGTTCATTTCCCAGGCGCCGAACAGCGTGCGGCGCGCGTCGGCCACCACCGGCGACGCCAGCGTCAGCCCGGGGCGCTCCTCGAGCACGACCTTGCGCACGTCGGCCGGGTCGACCGGCACCCAGCCGTAGTCGTCGAGCCAGACCTCGGCGCGGCAATGCTGGGCGTGGGTGACGTCGCCGCTGGCGCCCAGCGACTTGTAGCCGAACTTCGACGCGGCCACGCGGATGCCGTAGTAGTCGCGCGCCGGCAGCCCGATCGAGCGCGCCAGCCCGACGTACAACGCGTTGAGGTCGGCACACTTGCCCTTGAGGTCGCGCGTCATCAGCATGAAGCGGATGTCGCCGGTGCCGCAGCCGCGCACCTTGGGGTCGCGCTCGGTGTTGACGACGATCCATTCGTAGATCGCGCGCGCCTTGGCCAGGTCGCCTTCGGCGCCGTGCGTGATCTGCAGCGCGGTGCGGCGCACGATGCCGTCGGTCGGCAGCAGCCGGGTCGGCGCCGTGTAGCGCCGCCGGCTGGCGGCGTCGAGCGGCGCCGGCCGGCCCGGCCGTGTCAGATCGATGGCGCGGTCGCGCGTGGCCACGCGGCTGCGCACCTCCAGCGTCGGCGCCGCGGTGCCGGGCTCCCAGCGCGCCTCGACCAGGCGCGCGCCGCTGCGCGGGTCCTGCCACAGCGTGGCGGCGCGCGCGTTGCCTTGCCAGACGCTGCCCATCGGCATCACCCAGGCGTCGTCCTCGAACGACGGCACCGGTACCCAGACGCGGGCGGCGCCGGCGTTGCCGGCCAGCGCGATGCGGGTGCGCAGTTCGAACACGCGCCAGCCGTCACGCGGCGATGGCGCGAACGGATCGGACGCAGGGCCGGCGGCGGCGCTGGAGGCGAGGGCGGGGACGGTGGCGGCGCGCGCGGTCGGCGCGGCCAGCAGCACGGCGGCCTGCAGCAGGCGTCGGCGATGGATTTTCGGAGTGTGCATGGGTTGTGTTTGTCTTGAAGTGAACGGTGCGCGAAGCGCGGCCCGGAGTTTAGGCTCGCGGCGTCGTGTCATAATTGGTTTCATTCCTGACGATCACGCGGCGCCCATGTATCCCTATGCGCAAACCCTCGATGCGGAGCTCGAACGCGCCGCCGCCGACGCACCGCAGCGGCCGTTCGTGCGCTTCATGCAGCGCGAGTGGAGCTACGCCGAAGTCTGGCGCGACGCGCAGCGCAGCGCTGCGGCGCTGCATGCGCTCGGGGTGCGCGACGGGGACCGCGTCAGCCTGCTGCTGCCCAACGGCATCGCCTTCGTCGTCGCCTGGTTCGCGCTGGCGCGGCTGGGCGCGGTCGCGGCGCCGCTGAACACCGAGTGGCGCGGCGCGACCCTGGCCGACGCGCTGGCGCTGGTGGGCAGCCGCGTGCTGATCGTGCAGTCGGCGCTGTGGCCGGCGGCGACCGGCGCCGTGGCCGACTGGCCGGGCCGTGTGGTCGTGGTCGGCGACATGCCGGACGACGCGCCGGCCGATGCGCTGGCGTGGGACACGCTGGCGCCGCGGGCAGACGCTGCGCTGCCGCCGCGCGCCGGCCATTTCGCCGACGCCGCGCTGCTGCTGTACACCTCGGGATCGACCGGGCGCGCGAAGGCCGCGCAGCTCTCGCATCGCTTCGTGCTGCGCCACGGCGCCGGCGCAATCGACGGGCTGGAGCTGCGTGCCGACGACGTGCTGTATTGCCCCTATCCGATGTTCCACCTCGACGGCGCGGTGCTGACGCTGGCGCCGGCGCTGCTGCTGCGCGCGGTGGCCGCGTTCGGCGAGCGCTTCTCGGCGTCGCGCTACTGGGACGAAGTGCGAGCACTGCGCGCGACGGTGTTCGATTTCATGGGCGCGACGCTGACGATGCTGTGGAAGCAGCCGCCGTCACCACGCGACCGCCAGCACGGCGCCCGGCTGGGCTGGGGTGTGCCATTGCCGGCCTGGGCGGGCGAATTCGAGCAGCGCTTCGGTTGTCGCCTGGTCGAGCTGTACGGAGCCACCGAAATCGGCGTCGTGCTGTACACGCCGCAGCACGAGCCGGCCCGCCCGGGCAGTTGCGGCAAGCCGATGGGGCCGTTCGAACTCGCCTTGGTCGATGAGGACGGCGCCGCGGTGCCGCCCGGTGTCGTCGGCGAGCTGCTGGTGCGCGGCACCGAACCCTCGGTGTTGATGGACGGCTACTGGGCCGACCCGCAGCGCACGCGGCAGGTGCTGCGCGATCAGTGGTTCCACACCGGCGACCTGTTGCGCATGGATGCCGACGGCTGGTACAGCTTCGTCGGCCGGCGCCGGGATGTCGTGCGCCGGCGCGGCGAGAACATCGCTGCAGCTGAAGTCGAGATGTTGCTCGAGCAGCACCCCAGCGTGCTCGAGTGCGCGGTGCTGGGCGTGCCCGGCGCGCAGACCGAGGAGGATCTGCTGGCCTGCATCGTGCTGCGCCCGGGAGCGAGCCTGACACCCGGCGTGCTCGCCGATTGGTGCGAGGGACGCATGGCGCGCTTCATGGTGCCGCGCTATCTGCGCGTCATGCCGGCGCTGCCCAAGACCCCGACCGACAAGGTCGAGAAGGTCCGTCTGCGCGAGCTCGGCGTGGCCGACGCGTGGGATCGCGACGCACAAGCGCGCCAAGCCTGAGCACCGCGGCACTCAGGCCAAGCGCGCATCCACCGGGGCGAGGCGCCCGGGGCGGCGGCGCCGCGCGTGCGGCGCCGGTCCCGAGGCGCGGGTCGCTTACTTCTTGTAGACGATGTCGACGCGGCGGTTTTCCGCGTAATCGGCAGCGGTCGTGCCCATGGCCTTGGGCTTTTCCTTGCCGAAGCTGATCGCTTCCATTTGCGCCGGCTTGGCGCCGAGCAGTTCCATCGCCTTCATCACCGCGTCGGCACGGCGCTGACCCAGCGCCAGGTTGTACTCACGGCTGCCGCGAGCATCGGTGTTGCCTTGCAGCTGCGTATGCGCTTGCGGGTGGGTCGACAGATATTGCGCGTTGGCTTCGACCACCGGGCGGTACTTGTCCTGCACGTTGTACTTGTCGAACGCGAAGAACACGCTGCGCGGCACGTTCGGTGCCGGGCCCAGATCCTGCTCGACCGGTGCCTGCACCGCGGCGACGGCGCTTTGCGCGGCTTGGGGCGCGGCGCTCGCGGTCGAGGCGGCAGCCGGCGCTTCCGGCTTCTTCACCGCCGAAGCACAACCACCCAACGCCAGCGCGACGGCCAGCGCCGGAATGCTCATGTGCCAAGATTGCTTCATCGAATCTTCCCCCTTTTGTGGATTGTTGACGGTACGCCGAAGGTTCCCGCCGCTGCCACGGGCAGCGACACGACCTCGCACACGATAGCGCGGTCTCCCAGCACAACGTCGAGAGCGGTGATGCGGTTGACCGTTCGCAGCGCCGGCCGCAAGCCAGACGCAACCAAGTGTTAATGGTTCATGATGCCGCGGGGACGTGCCCAGCATTGTGCCAGCGATTGGTGTCGAAACGGTGTCACCGCTTGATCCGGCGCGTGGCCGAACGCCGCGCGCGGCGTTCGCCGCGCAGCGTGCCGCCGGATACTTTCAGCGGGCGCGGATCATGCCGCGCAAGACTGCTCAACGCCAACCGATCGCCGCGCCGGGCGCGGCCTGTACCGATGGATCCTCACCGCCACCGTTTTCCGTTGCGCCTGACGCGGCGCGACGCGACGCGCACGTCGCTGCGTGCGCTGGCGTTGCCGACGCCTGCGGCACTGCCGCCGCGCGCCGACGCCGCGGCGTTCGCGCCGACCACACTGGCGCTGGCGCTGCTCGGCGAACTGCTGTGGACCGCGCATGGCGCCGATTGCACGGGCACGCCGCGCGAGGTGTGCCACGCATTGGCGATCGACGTGCGCGACATCGACGTCTACCTCGCGCTGGCCGGCGGTGTCTACCGCTACGACCCGCTGCGTCAGCGCCTGCTGCCGGTGCACGCCGGCGACTTGCGCGAGCTCGCGCAGGGCCCGGCGCGCCTGCCCGATGCGGCCCCGGTGCAACTCGTCTACGTGGCCGATCTGCGCCGCCTGGACGAGACCGGCGCGGCGGGCGGCGCGCTGGACGCGCTGTCGCGCCACGGCTATTGCCACGTCGATGCCGGTCTGGTCGCGGCGCGCGTGGCGCGCTTCGCCGCTGACCACGGTCTGGCGACACGCCTGCACCCCTGCGACAACGCGCGGCTGGCGCAGGCGCTGCAGCTGCGCCCGCAACAGCGCGTGTTGCTGGCGCAATCACTGGGGTTTGCAGCTTAGAACTTATCCGTAAATTATGTTGACCTTGAGCGGCACTTTCCGGAACGCGATGATCGCGGCGGCGAGATGGTTGAGCGCGACGAAACTGCGCTCAAGTTTCTCGTAGCGCACCAGCAGCTTGC
>JAKAHP010000163.1 GCA_021825505.1 Pseudomonadota bacterium | reverse complement strand
CCGATCTGGGCGCCCGCATGCTCTCCATGGGTCGCTCGACGTTTTGGCGCGCCGTCAGCGCCGGCATGCTGCCGCAACCCGTGCGGATTGGCGGCGTTACGCGGTGGCGGGTGAGCGATCTGCTTCGCGCTGTCGATCCAGCCAGTCCGCCCACCACTGCATCAGCTCCCGGCGCTGATCCAGATACTGCGCCCGGTTGTACGCCGCCCGAACCGCATCAGTCTCCCGGTGCGCGAGCTGGCGCTCGATGACGTCGTGCGCAAAACCCGATTGCTCATTGAGCACCGTGGAGGCCAGCGCCCGGAACCCGTGCGCGGTCATCCGGGTCCGGTATCCCAGCCGGTAGAGCGCGAACAGAAATGTGTTCTCGGACAGGGCATGTCCGGAGCGCCGCGGCGAGTCCAGCACGAGATCGCGATCGCCGGTGAGCAGCCGAAGCCGTTCGAGCACCGCCTGCGCCTGTCGTGACAGCGGCACGACGTGCGGCAAACCCGCCTTCATCCTGCTTTCAGGAACAACCCAGACCGCGTCCTCCTCGCGCAACTCGTCCCAACGCATGCTGCGCAATTCGCCGACGCGCACGAAGGTCAATGCAAGCAATTGCAGACCGAGGCGAGTGACCTGCTCGTCATAGCTGTCGATCGCCGCGAGCAAAGCGCCTGTCTCGGCGGGCGGAATACTGGCCATTGGCTTCTTCACCTTGCGCGGCTGCAGAACCCGCACCAGGCCGGCCGCGCCATGGCTCTCGATGTAACCGACGTCCTGGGCGTAGTCGAAAACGGCGGTGATGCGTCCGGCTACGCGATGCGCAGTCTCAACGCGCCCGCCGATCTGCACTGCCTGTACCACCTCGACGAGCTTCGTGCGCCGGATCTGGTCGATCGGCAAGGATCCAATGACGGGGTAGGCGAAGCGCTCCAGCGTGCCGGCGACCTGGCCCTGATGTTTACCGTTGGAGAGGCCGGGAAGCTTGATCTTGAGCCATTGCTCGGCGACATCCTTGAACGTCGGCACCACCTTCGGCGCCGGCGTGGCGGCCTCTGCCTCGTTTGGAGCGCCCTTGGCCTGCACGTGGGCCACCCGGGCCTGCGCCAGGGTCATGACCGGGTAGCGCCCATAGGTCCGCGTGCGCTGCTTGCCATCCTGCGCATAATTCGCCCGCCAGCTCTTCAGTCCGGTCGGTGCCACAAAGAGATACAGCCCACCGCCGTCGGTGAGCTTGTAGGGCCGCTCCTGCGGCCTGGCCGCCTCGACGGCCTTCACGGTGAGACCCATGGTATCGCCCCTCTCGATGCCATGAACGATACCACGTTTGGAGGCTGGCTGGCGTGGTACCGCCACGAACGCAAAAGGACGCCAAGGGACGCACCCCCCTCTGAAAAAGCCCCTTCGCAGAGATTGCGCGGGGCGTTCGGGGATCGCCTTGGATCAATTCTGGCGGAAGCGGTGAGATTCGAACTCACGGACGGTTGCCCGTCGCCGGTTTTCAAGACCGGTGCAATCGACCACTCTGCCACGCTTCCTTGCCGGGCAGCGGCATTCTAGTGTGCCCGCGCGCTCAAGCTTCGGGCAGGAACAATTCGATCGCGGCGTTGAGCAGTTCCCAGCCGCGCGGCGTCGCGCGGATGCGCTGCGCGTCGGCTTCGAGCAGGCCGAGTTCGACGCCGCGCTGCAGCCCGCGCTGCAGCGTCGACGCCGGCAGCCCGGTACGCGCCGGGTACAGCGCCGGCTCGAAGCCGTCGCGCAGGCGCAGCGCGTTGAGCATGAATTCGAAGGGCAGCTCGGCGCGCGCGACTTCGCGCTCCTCGACCACCGCGGCGCCGCGGCGCGCAGCGTCCATGTAGCGCTCGGGCTGGTGCTGGCGCACCTGGCGAACGATGCGGTGCGCGAAACTCAGCTTGGAATGCGCGCCGGCGCCGATGCCGAGGTAGTCGCCGAATTCCCAGTAGTTGCGGTTGTGGCGACTGCCGTGACCGGCGCGCGCGTAGGCCGACACCTCGTAGCGCTGCAGCCCGGCGGCCTGCGCGAGTTCGGCCACCGCCTGCTGCATGTCGGCGGCGGCATCGGGGTCGGGCAGCCCGGCCGGCTCGCGCTTGGCGAACGCGGTCTGCGCCTCGATCGTCAGCTGGTACAGCGACAGGTGCGGCGGGCTCCAGCTCAGCGCCTGGCGCACGTCGGCGCAGGCCTGTGCCTGGTCCTGCCCGGGCAGCGCGAACATCAGGTCGATGTTGAAGGTCGGAAACACGCGCGCGGCCTCGTCGAGCGCGGCGCGCGCCTGCGCGGCGTCGTGCACCCGCCCCAGGCGCTGCAGCATGGTGTCGTCGAAGCTCTGCACGCCCAGCGACAGCCGGTTGACGCCGGCCGCGGCGTAGGCGGCGAAACGCTCGCGCTCGAAGGTCCCGGGGTTGGCCTCGAGGGTGATTTCGGCGTCGCCGGTCAGCGGCAGCCGCGCGCGCAGCGCGGCCAGCAGCGCGTCGATGGCCTCGGGTGCGAACAGGCTGGGGGTGCCGCCACCGATGAACACGCTGAGCACGCGCCGGCCCCAGACCAGCGGCAACGCGGCGTCCAGGTCGGCAATCAGCGCGTCGAGGTAGCCGCGCTGGTCAGGCTCGCCGGCGTGCGAGTTGAAGTCGCAATACGGGCATTTGCGCAGGCACCACGGCAGATGCACGTACAGCGCCAGCGGCGGCGGCTCGCCCAGCTGCAGGATGCCGCCGCGCATCAGCTCGGGCAGGCGCGCGGCGGCGCGCTGCAGCGCGGCGTCGCCGTCGCCGGCGCCCGTATTCATCGGCGCGCTCATCGCGACGCCACGCCCCAGAACGCCTGCAGCAGGCGCGCCAGCTGCGCGGCGGCGCGGCCGCGGTGGCTGATCGCGTTCTTCGCCGCGGCGTCGAGCTCGGCCAGCGTCGCGCCCGCGTTGCCGGGCACGAACAGCGGGTCGTAGCCGAAGCCGGCGTCGCCGCGTGCAGCCTCGGCGATGCTGCCGTGCAGCCAGCCGTGCGCGATCAGCGGCTCGGGGTCGTCGACCCGGCGCAGCGCGACCAGCACGCAGACGAAATGCGCCTGGCGCTGGCTCACGCCGTGCAGGCGCTCGAGCAGCAGCGCATTGTTGGCCGCGTCGTCGGCGCCCTCACCGGCAAAACGCGCCGAGCGCACGCCGGGCTCGCCGCCGAGCGCGGCCACGCACAGCCCGGAGTCGTCGGCCAGCGCCGGGCGTCCGGTGTGCTGCGCGGCGTGGCGCGCCTTGGCCAGCGCGTTCTCGACGAAACTCGGCGCCGGCTCGTCGCACGCCGGCACCTGCCACTGCGACTGCGCGACGAGCTCGAGCTGCAGCGCGCCGAACAGCGCGCCGAACTCGGCCAGCTTGCCGGCGTTGCCGCTGGCCAGCACGAGCTGTTTCATGACGCCAGCGCGGCGCGCTGCAGCTCGACGAGCTGCGCGATGCCAGCCTGCGCGGCGTCGACCAGCGCGTCGAGCTGGGCGCGGCTGAACGGCGCGCCTTCGGCGGTGCCCTGCACTTCGACCAGGCCGCCGCTGGCGCTGCCGACCACGTTCATGTCGCAGTCGCAGGTCGAGTCCTCGTCGTAGGCCAGATCGAGCAGCACCTCGCCGCCAAGCAGGCCGACCGAGACCGCCGCGACCAGTTCGCGCATCGGCCGCTGCTGCACCAGGCCGCGCGCCAGCAACCAGTCGCAGGCGTCCCAGGCGGCGACCGCCGCGCCGGTGATCGCCGCGCAGCGCGTGCCGCCGTCGGCCTGCAGCACGTCGCAGTCCAGCACGATCTGGCGCTCACCGAGCAGGGTCATGTCGAACACGCTGCGCAGGCTGCGCCCGATCAGGCGCTGGATCTCCTCGGTGCGGCCCTGTGGGCGCCCGCGCTTGACTTCGCGCTCGCCACGCGTATGCGTGGCGCGCGGCAGCATGGCGTATTCGGCGGTGACCCAGCCGCTGCCGCTGCCGCGCTTGTGCGGCGGCACGCGCTCCTCGACGCTGGCGGTGCACAGCACGCGGGTGCGGCCGAACTCGACCAGCACCGAGCCTTCGGCGTGGCAGGTGTAGGCGCGGGTAAAGCGCAGCGGGCGCAGCGCGGTGGCGGCGCGCCCGTCGGAACGGGTATGGCTCATCGGATTCCTGGTGACTACTTCTTCGCCGCGGCGCGGCGGATGGCTTCGTTGATTTCGGCGATCGAACGCTCGATGCTGGCATCGTCGAACTCGTCGACGGCATTGTCGGGCATGCCGGCCTGGAAGGTCGACGCGAACACGCCGGGGCGTATGCCCTGGGTGCTGACCTCGTCGTCGCCGTCGCCTTCCCATTCCATCGCCAGCGCGGTGACGTTGTCCGATTGCGTGCCCTTCTCGCGCAGCGCCAGCTCGACCAGCTCGGGTACGGCATCGGACAGCGCGTGGCTGCTGAGCCGGCCGAGCAGTTGCGCCTCGTCGATCTGGCCCCACAGTCCGTCCGAGCACAGCAGCACGAGGTCGCCGGAGCGCAGGGGCTGCGGCACGCCGATCTCGACGAAGGGCGGGTGCGGCGACCCCAGGCAGGTGTAGAGCACGTTGCGATTGACCCGCGCCACGCCCGGCGCGACGCCGCTGAGCTGCTGCTGCTCGGCGTGCGAGTGGTCCAGCGTGCGCGTCAGCAAAGCGCCGTCGCGCACGAAGTACAGTCGCGAGTCGCCGACATGGGCCCATTGCGCGATACCGCGCTGCATCACGCACAGCACGATGGTGGTGCGTGGGAAGTCGCGCAGCGTCTGCGCCTGCGCCCAGCGCTGGATCTGCTCGTGCGCGGCCAGCGCGGCGCGGCGCAGGAAGGCGCGCACGTCGCCCAGCTCGGGGCGCGCCTCGCGCTGGAACATCGCCGAGGCGGTCTGCAGCGCAATCTGCGCCGCCATGTCGCCGCGCGGATGCCCGCCCATGCCGTCGGCCAGGCCCAGCAGTACGCTGTCGCGCGTGTAGCAATAGCCGACGCGATCCTCGTTGTTGGCGCGCGCCCCGCGCCGGCTGACCTGGTAGACCGAGAATCGCATCAGCGCTCCCGTCGCGGCGGCTGAGCGCCACCCAGGCGCGTGGCCTGCTTGGCGCGGTCGACGTGGGAGCGCGTGTCGTGCACCAGTTCGTCGAATTGCATGCGCAGCTTCTCTCCCAGCGTCAGTTGGGTATAGCGCCGCGGCGCGTCGGCACCGAGTTCCTTTTGCAGGTTGAACACGCTTTGCGGGCGCGCCAGCGGGTCCAACGCCATGCACCACTCGACGATCTCGATCAGATTGTCCGAATAGATGCCGCGCAGCTTGCTCAGCTGCATCGGCAGCCGGTCCTTGTCGAGGCGCTGCGTGGCCTCGTACGGCGGATAACCGGTCATGCAGGCATAGATGCATGCGCCGATCGCGTAGATATCGGTCCACGGCCCGAACGACGCATCGCGTTTGTACATCTCGGGCGCGGCGAATCCCGGCGTGTACATCGGGCGGAAACGCTTGTCCTGCTGGCCGATCACTTCGCGCGCGGCGCCGAAGTCGATCAGGATGGGTTTGTCGTCGTCGGTGATGAAAAGATTGGCCGGCTTGATATCCAGATGCAGCATTTTTTGCTGATGGACGACTCGAAGCCCTTGCAATATTTCGTCGTACAACGAACGAATCGTTGATTCGCGGAAGATCTTCTTGCGCTTGAGCTCGCGCGCGGTGATGATGAATTCCTGCAGCGAAGCGCCTTCCAGGTAATTCATCACCATATAAACGGTTTCATTCTCCCGGAAGAAATTCAGCACGCTGACGACGCTTGGGTGCGAGATCTGCGCCAGCGACCTGCCTTCCTCGAAGAAGCTTTTCAGCCCCAACCGGTACAGCGAGAGCTTCTCCGGATCGGCCACCGGCACCATGCTGCCCGGCATGCGCTCCACCAGCGACGCCGGCAGATATTCCTTGATCGCGACGCGCTGGCCGTCGCCGTTGAGCGCGAGGTAGACGACGCCGAAGCCGCCGCTGGCGAGCTTGCGCACGATGCGGTAACCGCCGACCTGGGTGTCGGCGTCCAGCGGGGCCGGTTTGGATTTCGTCATGTTCGGCGCGGCGCGGCTCGGTCGTGCACTGTGGAACAATCCCTGGATCGAACGGGAGTCCCCTGTGAAATCACTTTATAGCATGACCGGTTACGCCGAGGCCGTGGCAGCGGTCGACGGCGCGCAGCCGGCACTGACGGTGCGCGTGGAACTGCGCAGCGTCAACAGCCGCTTCCTCGACCTGGTGCTGCGCCTGCCGGACGAGACGCGTGCGTCCGAGCCTGCGCTGCGCGCCCTGCTCGGCGGCGCGCTGCGCCGCGGCAAGGTCGAATGCCGCGTCAGCCTGGAACAGGCGCAGGCCGCCCCGCTGCAGGCCGACACGCCGGCCGTCGAGCAACTGCTGCAGGCCGAAGCGGACTTGCGCGCGCGCGCGCCGCACTTGCAGCCGCTGTCGGTCGGCGAGCTGTGGCGCCTGGCCGCCGGCCAGAGCGCGAGCCGCGCCG
>JAKAHP010000162.1 GCA_021825505.1 Pseudomonadota bacterium | reverse complement strand
CTCGACGTCGTCGCCGCAGGCCAGCGCCACGCCCATGCGTCGGCGCTGGAAGCTCTCGGGCTTGCCGAACAGGCGCAGGTCGGCGCGCGGCACCGCCAGTGCCTGCGCGACGCCGTCGAACACCAGCGCACCGGCGTCGACGCCGCCGTAGATCACCGCCGAAGCGCCGGGCTCGCGCTGCGCGGTGTCGACCGGCAGGCCGAGGATGGCGCGCGCGTGCAGTTCGAACTCGGACTGGCGCTGGCTGCACAGGGTGACCAGGCCGGTGTCGTGCGGGCGCGGGCTGACCTCGGAGAACCAGACCTGCTCGCCGCGCACGAACAGCTCGACGCCGAAGATGCCGCGCCCGCCCAGCGCCGTGGTCACTTTTTCCGCCATCTCCTGTGCGCGTTGCAGCGCCAGCGGCGCCATCGGCTGCGGCTGCCACGACTCGACGTAGTCGCCGTGCACCTGCAGATGCCCGATCGGGGCGCAGAACGAGGTCGCCACCGCGCCGCTGGCGGGGTCGATCGCGCGTACCGTCAGCAGCGTGATCTCGTAGTCGAACTCGACGAAGCCCTCGACGATGACGCGCGCTTGGCGCACGCGCCCGCCGGCCATCGCGTAGTCCCACGCCGCCGCGAGATCGTCGGCGCTGCGCAGCACCGACTGACCCTTGCCCGACGACGACATCACCGGCTTGACCACGCAGGGGTAGCCGATGCCGGCGTCGATCGCCGCGCGCAGCTGCTCGAGCGATTCGGCGAAGGCGTACGGCGAGGTCGGCAGCCCGAGTTCCTCGGCGGCGAGCCGGCGGATGCCTTCGCGGTTCATCGTCAGCTGCGCGGCGCGCGCGGTCGGGATCACCTCGACGAGGCCGTCGGCCTCGATGCGCGCCAGCTCGTCGGTGGCGATGGCCTCGATCTCGGGCACGATCAGATGCGGGCGCTCGGACTCGACCAGCGCGCGCAGCGCCGCCGCGTCGGCCATGTCGATGACGTGCGCGCGGTGCGCCAGCTGCTGGCCCGGCGCGTTGGCGTAGCGGTCGACCGCGACGACTTCGACGCCCAGTCGTTGCAGCGCGATGATCACTTCCTTGCCGAGCTCGCCGGCGCCGAGCAGCATCACGCGCAGCGCGGCCGGCGACAGCGGGGTGCCGAGGGCGTGTTGGGACATGGTGGGGGTCTCCTGCCGCGAACCTTCGCGGCCAACTCACGCGAGCATAACGAACTGTCGCGACCGGTTACAGCACCAGGATCGCGCGCAGGTCGTTGACGTTGGTGTAGGTCGGGCCGCTGACCAGCAGGTCGCCGGTAGCGGCGAACAGGCCCCAGGCGTCGTGCGCGCGCAGGCTCGCGGCGGCGTCGGCGCCGGCCGCGCGCGCACGCTCGAGCAGGTCCGGCGAGATCCAGGCGCCGGCGTTGTCCTCGCTGCCGTCGACGCCGTCGGTGTCGGCGGCCAGCGCCCACACACCGGGTTCGCCGTGCAGCGCCAGCGCCAGCGCGAGCAGGAATTCGGTGCCGCGGCCGCCGCGTCCGGCGCGTGTGTCGGGCGCGACACTGACCGTGGTCTCGCCGCCCGACAGCAGCACGCAGGGGCGCGCGAACGGCTCGCCGCGGCGCGCCACCGCGCGCGCGATAGCTGCGTGCACCAGCGCGACGTCGCGCGACTCGCCCTCGACGTCGTCGGCCAGCACATGCGCGGCGATGCCGGCGGCGCGCGCGGCTTGCGCCGCGGCCTGCAGCATCTGCTGCGGCGTGGCGACCATCTGCGTGGTGTTGCGCGCGAAGCAGGCGTCGCCCGGCTTCGGCGTTTCCAGCGCGCCGCTGCGCAGCGCATCGAGCACCGCCGCGGGAACCTCGATGCGCCGCCGCTGCAGCACCTCGAGCGCGTCGGCGCAGGTGCTCGGGTCGGGCTGCGTCGGGCCGCTGGCGATCACCGTCGGGTCGTCGCCGGGGACGTCCGAAATCAGCAGCGTATGCACCACGGCCGGAGCGCATGCCGCGGCCAGGCGTCCGCCCTTGATCGCCGACAGGTGGCGGCGTACGCAGTTCATCTCGGCGATGGTCGCACCACTGAGCAGCAGCGCGCGGTTGATGCGCTGCTTGTCGGCCAGCGTCAGCCCGGGCGCCGGCAGCGGCAGCAGCGCCGAGCCGCCGCCGCTGATCAGCGCGATCACCTGGTCGTCGGGGCCGAGACCCCGCGCCAGCTCGAGCATGCGCCGCGCGGCGGCCTCGCCGGCGGCGTCGGGCACCGGGTGCGCGGCCTCGACCAGCTCGATGCGCTGCAGCGCCAGAGCGGGCGGCACGTAGCCGTAGCGCGTCACCACCAGCCCGCTCAGCGGAGCATCGGCCGGCCACGCCGCCTCCAGCGCGGCGGCCATCGACGCACCGGCCTTGCCGGCACCGAGCACCAGCGTGCGCCCGCGCGGCGGCGCAGGCAGCAGCGCCGGCAGCGCGTGATGCGGCTGGGCGCGCGCCACGGCGACGTCGAACAGGCCGCGCAGGAAGCCGCGCGGGTCGCGATGGGGGTCGGGCAGGGCGTTCATCGCGCCATTGAAACCGATTTTCAGGTCTTGTCGGCGATGGCGTGCGCGCCCAGCGTCTCCAGCGCGCGGCACAGCGCCGAGTGGTCGGCGTCGTCCAGCCCCTGCGCGGCGCAGGCCTGCATCAGCTGCGCGGCCGATGCGGTATGCGGCAGCGCCAGGCCGAGCGCGCGTGCGCCGTCCAGCGCCAGCCCGAGGTCCTTGCGATGCAGCCGGATGCGGAAGCCCGGGTCGAAGGTGCGCTTGACCATGCGCTCGCCATGCACCTCGAGCACGCGCGACGCCGCGAAGCCGCCCATCAGCGCCTCGCGCACCCGCGCCGGGTCGGCGCCGGCGCGGCTGGCGAACAACAGCGCCTCGGCCACTGCCTCGATGTTCAGCGCGACGATGATCTGGTTGGCGACCTTGGTGGTCTGCCCGGCGCCACTGGCGCCGACCAGCGTGATGTTGCGCCCCATGCGCTCGAGCAGCGGGCGCACGCGCGCGAAGGCTTCGTCGCGGCCGCCGCACATGATGGTCAGCGTCGCCGCCTTGGCGCCGACTTCGCCACCCGACACCGGTGCGTCGATGTAGTCGGCGCCCAGCGCCTCGATGCGCGCGGCGAAATCCTGCGTGCGCAGCGGCGAGATCGAGCTCATGTCGACCACGACCTTGCCTGCGGCGTTCGTGGCCAGGCCTTGCGCGACGCCGTCGTCGCCGAACAGCACGCGCTCGACGTCGGGCGTGTCGGGCAGCATCAGGAAAATGATGTCGGCGCGCTCGGCGACTTCGCGCGCGCTGGCGCAGGCGTGCGCGCCGGCCTCGCGCAGCGCGGCGGGCACGCCGCTGCGCGAGTGCGCGTGCAGCGTGGCGCCGTTGCTCAGCAAATGGCCCGCCATCGGCGTGCCCATGATGCCCAGTCCGATGAATCCGATGTTCTGCATGGTGGTCTCCTCTGTGTTGGTCGGTCAGCGCGCGCCGGCCATCCAGCCCAGGCCGGCGCGGGTCGTCGTGCCCGGCTTGTACTCGCAGCCGATCCATCCGGTGTAGCCGAGCCGGTCGATGTGCTCGAACAGGAACGGGTAGTTGATCTCGCCGGTGCCCGGCTCGTGACGCCCCGGGTTGTCGGCCAGCTGCATGTGCGCGATGCGCGGCAGCAGCCGCTCGATCGTTGCGGCCAGCTCGCCTTCCATGCGCTGCATGTGGTAGATGTCGTACTGCAGGTAGACGTTGGCGTCGCCGACCGCGTCCATCAGTTCGATGGTCTGCGCGCTGCGCTGCAGCGCGAAGCCGGGGATGTCGTAGCCGTTGATCGGCTCGAGCAGCAGCCGGATGCCGTGCGCGCCCAGCCGCTGCGCGGCGTGGCGCACGTTGTCGCGCAGCGTGCTCCACGCCGCGTCGGTGTCGGCGGGCAGCTTGCCGGCCAGGCAGTTGAGCTGCGGCACGCCGAGCGCTTGCGCATACTCGATCGCGCGCTCGACGCCGGCGCGGAACTCGTCGACGCGATCGGGCAGGCAGGCGATGCCGCGTTCGCCCGCGTCCCAGTCGCCGGCCGGCAGGTTGTGCAGCACGATGCGCACGCCGGCGGCGCGCGCCGCCGTCGCGACCGTGTCGGGCTCGAAGGCGTAGGGGAACAGGAATTCGACGGCTTCGAAGCCGTCCTGTGCTGCCGCGCCGAAGCGCTCGAGAAACGGCAGCTCGTTGTACAGCATGGTCAGATTGGCGGCGAAACGCGGCATGGTTCAGGCCTCGATCAAGTCGATGACGGGTTCGAATTCGGTGACATTGTCGATCTCGCTGCCCATCGCGATGTTGGTGACGCGCTCGAGCACGATTTCGACGACGACCGGAACGGAGAATTCGGCGATCCACTGGCGCGCCTGCGCGATCGCCTCCTGGATGCGATCGGGGTCGCGCACGCGGATCGCCTTGCACCCCAGCCCCTGCGCGACCGCGACGTGGTCGACGCCGTAGCCGTCGAGCTCGGGCGCGTTGATGTTGTCGAACGACAGCTGCACGCAGTAGTCCATCGAGAACGCACGCTGCGACTGGCGGATCAGGCCGAGATAAGCGTTGTTCAGCACGATGTGGATGTAGGGCAGCTTGAACTGCGCGCCCACCGCGAGCTCCTCGATCAGGAACTGGAAGTCGTAGTCGCCCGACAGCGCGACGATTTCGCTGTGCGGGTCGGCCGCGCGCAGACCCAGCGCGGCCGGCAGGGTCCACCCCAGCGGACCGGCCTGGCCGGCATTGATCCAGTGACGCGGCTTGCTCACCTCGAGGAATTGCGCCGCGGCGATTTGCGACAGGCCGATCGTGGTGACGTAGCGCGCCTCCGAGCCGAACGCGGCGACCAGCTCGCGGTACACGCGCTGCGGCTTGATCGGCACGTCGGCGAAGTCGTCACGGCGCAGCATCGTGCGCCGCCGCGTCGCGCAGGCCTGGGCCCAGGCGCTGCGGTCGCGCAGCGTGCGCCCGCGCGCCGCCTCCAGCAGCATCTCGAGCGCGGCGCCGGCGTCGGCGGTGATGCCCAGGTCGGGCGTGAACACGCGTCCGATCTGCGTCGGCTCGATGTCGATGTGCACGAAGCGGCGACCGCGCGTGTAGACCTCGATCGATCCTGTGTGGCGGTTGGCCCAGCGGTTGCCGATGCCGAGCACGAAGTCGGATTCGAGCAGGCTGGCGTTGCCGCTGCGGTGCGAGGTCTGCAGCCCGACCATGCCGGCCATCAGCGGGTGCGCGTCGGGGATCACGCCCCAACCCATCAGCGTGGGCACCACCGGCACCCCGGCCAGATCGGCGAAGGCGCGCAGCGCGGCGGCGGCGTCAGCCAGCAGCACGCCGCCGCCGGCGACGATCAGCGGGCGCTCGGCGGCCTGCAGCATCTCCAGCACGCGCTCGATCTGCGCCGCGCTGGGGCGCGGACGCTGCACCTCCAGCGGCTGGTACAGCTCGGGGTCGAACTCGATCTCGGCCAGCTGCACGTCGATCGGCAGGTCGATGAGCACCGGGCCGGGGCGCGCCGAGCGCATCAGCGCGAACGCCTGCTGCAGCACGCCTGGCAGCTGGCCCGGTTCGCGCACGGTCACCGCGAGCTTGGTCACCGGGCGCGCGATCGACTCGATGTCGACGGCCTGGAAGTCTTCCTTGTACAGCCGCGCGCGCGGCGCCTGGCCGGTGATGCACAGGATCGGGATCGAATCGGCCTGCGCCGCGTACAGCCCGGTGATCATGTCGGTGCCGGCCGGGCCCGAGGTGCCGATGCACAGCCCGATGTGGCCGGGCGCGGCACGCGAATAGCCGTCGGCCATGTGCGCGGCGGCCTCGACGTGGCGCGCCAGCACGTGGGCGATCGAGCTGCGCTTGCGCAGTGCCGCGTAGAACGGGTTGATGGCCGCGCCGGGAACGCCGAAGGCCTGGCTGATGCCTTCTTTCTCGAGGATGTGGACGGCCGCTTCGGCCGCGGTCATACGGGGCATGGTGTTCTCCTGTCGCGTCGTCAGCAACGCGTCAGGCGAACTCTATTCCGATGCTCCGGGTGAATAAATAGCAAAAAAGTCCGAAGATTCGAACCTTTATCGACTCTAATCGTCAGCGCATCTCGAGATCGGGCTCGATCGCCTCGACCCCCGCGCGTGCGCAGCGCTGGTCCAGATCGGCGCCGGGCGAGCCGCTCACGCCGATCGCGCCGTAGCGCTGGCCGGCTGCGTCGATCGGCAGTCCGCCGCCGGAGAACAGCAAGCCGGGCATGCGCGCCAGAGCAGCGCGTTCCGGGGTTTGAAGTGCACCGCTGGGCGCGTCGAACGAGGCCGAGGTATAGGCCTTGGCCTGCGCCACGCGCGCGGCCAGCTCGGGCGCCAGGGTGTCGCGCAACACGACCTGCGGCAGCCCGTCGCGGTCGACCACGGCGACCGCGGCCTGCACGCCCGCGGCACGGCAGCTCGCCAGCGCCGCCTGCAGCTCAGTATCCGCGAGCGAAGCGGCGACGGCCTTAAGCAGGGGCCGGCTGAA
>JAKAHP010000006.1 GCA_021825505.1 Pseudomonadota bacterium | reverse complement strand
GCGCTGAGGCCCCGCCCCGTTTGGCTCACCGTGATGTTCGAGGCCACCTCTCCTCTCCCAACGCAGCTTGAAGCCGCAATAGCGGTATGGAATGCCTTGACGGCGGGCGCGCAATGGATTATGAATCCCAAGGGGATCTACTGCGGCTAGAGTTGCCCGCGAACCGCTGACTCATGCCGCGCAAGCGGGCGGTGGCAAACCGCGCAAAGATCCTTCGTGGATAGGACCGAAGCGTGGCTGCGAGCAACTTGGCAAAGAACGCTGGCCTGCGCAGCACACCTGGCAGGGCTGCCACCACGCCGTCGGCGCGTCTGGGCACGCGTCGGCGCGCCGAATGGACGAGTGTCTTGGGCGCCCGCGGGTTGGCTCGTAGCAACTTGTGGGTCGTCTACAGTCCCAAGGCCCAGGCAGACTTTGTGCTGCGTGGAGACCTTCAATTCGGACATTTCCTGCTGGCCGAATCCGATCCGACCATCGAATCGGCCGACTACACGCCCAAGGCGCGTATCGAGGCCATGGCGGGACAAGCGGTAGCCGCCATCGTCGATGCCGAGGTTCATCTCGTAGGAGGACAGATCATCTGGCGCGAGATCACGCGCGCCGACGAGATCGCGAACCATGCCGACGCTCGTGCAACGCTGCCCGTTCTCGCTCAGCTCGCCGCCGGTGACGCCCAGAATGTGCCGGCGCACGATCTGTGGACGGAAAAGGAAATCTTCGCCTGTCCCCAGCGTATTCACAACTGGCTGCGGATCGTGCCGTGGCTCGCCCAGGCCCGGGAGTGGCCGCTGCAGGTCTATGCTCAGCGCGTCGCGAGTCTGCTCGATCGCTGCCAATGCGTCACGCTCGAGGACGTTCTGGCCCTGGGTGAGCACGGCGAGGACGCGCTCTACGCGGCGGCCTTGTTCCGAGGCGTCCAGCATGGCCGCTACGCCAGTGACCTGGACACGCGACCGCTGGGCGCGGCGTCTCGCTTTTTCTTGCCGGGGCAAGGTCCATGAACCCGAATCGCTATACCTTTCGGACCTTGCCCGAGCACCTTCGTGATCCGGAGCAATGGCCCGCTGCCGATCTGAGCCAACAGGACGCTCCAACGCAGCTTCGATTCGAGCGCCTCGCGCGAGGGCTGCGACTGTACTTGAAGACGGGCGCGCTCGGCGCCGGCAGCCGGGAGGCAGGCTGCTCGCGTCCATCCTTGATCGACCAGCTCAATCGCTGCGTGCAGCCGCGCGCCGATGGCGCTCCGGTCGGCTGGCCTGCCTTGGTGGCGTACCAGCGCGTCACCCGCTACGAGCGTCGCGCGCAACCTCCCACCGGCAAGGGGCAGGCGGGCCTTGGTGGGGCGGGAGCCTTTGAGCAATTCCTCGCGGACCATGAGGCGCTGCGCGACGCGCTTCATACGCTCGTGCGCAAGGGGGGCGGCCAAAAATCCACCGCATCGGCACGACCCAGCCTCAAGGGCGTGGCCACCCGCTTTGTCAAGCTCTGTCGTGCCAGCGGATTGGGCGACGAGGACTACCCCCTGAATTCGAAGAGCAGGGGGCGACGCTCCATTGAGCGCTATGCGAGGGCCCTGATCGCACGGGACGCGCCATCGATGGCCACTTGGTACGGCGAGCAAGCGAGCACGGAGCTCTTGCTCGGGGCCCCCACACGGACCTTTGAGTTCGCCGCGGCCCCCCTGGATGTCGTCGCGATGGATGCCCACAAACTCCATTGCGTGGGCACGGTAGTCATTCCTGGCCCCGCCGGGCCTCAAGACGTTCCGATCGAACGCCTATGGCTCGACGCGGTCATCGACAAGCGCTCCCGGGCCGCGTTCGGCTATTCAGTGTCCATCGCCAAGGAGCTCTCGGCCGCTGAAGTCGAGGAGGCCCTGGTCTCCTGCACCCGGCCATGGAAGCCTCGCGAACTGAGCATGCAAGGACTTCGTTACGCCCCGGGCGCTGGATTTCCGGTGGGAACGGTGCCTGGCCTTGCGGCGTGTCGCCCCGCAGTCATCGTGCTTGACAACGCCAGCCAGCATTGGGCTGCGCGCATCACGGACCGAGTCCGCAGGGCATTCGGTTGCGCACTGTCCTTTGGCCCGGTCGGCGCCTGGTGGCACAACCCGATCATCGAGCGGCTTTTCCTGACCCTGGAGCAGCATGGATTTCAGTGCCTTCCTTCGTCGACCGGGTCGCATCCAGCGGACCGCTTGCGTGGAAATTTTGTTGCGCAGGCCGTACGGCACAGCATCCGCTGGGAAGAGTTGGTGGATCTCGTCGATGTTCTGCTGGCCAATTACAACGCAACGCCACATAGTGCGCTCGGCGGACAGACTCCGCTGATGGTGCTCAACAATCACCTGTGCGCGCAGCGCGGATTTCTGCCACGCCCGTCGGTACCGATCACAGTGAACACCCCGCGCCTAGGCTGGAGCGTCGAGCGGCGGCGAATCTCTGGCCGCTGCGATCGCCACCACGTGGTGCGCCCCTACGTGGAAATCGACAATGTCCGCTATACCAACTCCGTGCTTTGTACGCATTTCGATTGGCTGGGGGCGACGCTCGTTACCCACATCCTCGATGCGAACTGCCTGTGCGTGCTTGCGTTCTCTCCCACGGGCGAACCGCTGGGCGAGCTCACGCCGCTGGACAGGGCCTGGGCATCGACCCCGCACACGCGTGCAATGCGAAAACAAATCAACGCGTTGCTGCGCAACGGCTCGATGGATCGAGATACGGATGATTTCGTCTTGTCCTATCTGGACTACCTCGCCGAGAAAACTCTTCACGAAGTGCACGGAGCACGCGCAACGGTGAGCCCTACCGCAACACAACTGGCCAATGCAGCTCGCGTATCGGGCGCTCCGATCCCCCAGGTGCCCCGTGCCGCGAGTGGCACCGATACTCCGACGCCCTTGAGACCACTTCTGCCCGGGCATATTCCGCCTCCTCCGTGGGCGTGATCCGATGGGACGAGGAGACCATGATGCGCAACGACTCCGATGAAATGCCGCCGCCCGAGCCTATCGCTGCTGCTCATGCGGATGGTATGACGCTCGAGACGCCATCACGTAGCGCCAGCAAATTGCGCGCCACACCGCGCCCTAACCGCGGACTCGAACGCGGTCCAGAGGTAGACCGCGCGCGCCTGTATGAGGATCACCCCGTCGTACGCAACACCGCGATGATTGCAACGCGCCCCGTTCAGGAAGCCTATGAAATCGTCGCCCGTGCCATTGTTCATCATGACCCGGGGACATGCTTGATCGGGGAATTTCGCATGGGCAAGACGTTCACGCTGATCAAGATTGCCCAAACCCTCGAGCAAACCTTTCCGGGCCTTCCGGTTGGCCGTGTGAACGCGAAGGGCCACGACAAGCCCTCGGAGAGGGTGTTCTATACCGACCTTCTCACCGACTACAACCACCGCGGCGCTCGTACAGGCACGACCAGCGACCGGCGCACGCGCGTATTGCATCTGCTGCGCGCGCATGCCGCCCAACTCTCCAGCAATCGGTACCTGCTGCTGGTTGATGAAGGGCAGAACTGGGGGGAGGCTGAACTCCAGGTCCTGCGCGATCTGAGCAACGATCTGCAGCGCCTCGG
This sequence comes from Pseudomonadota bacterium, assembly GCA_021825505.1. Lineage (GTDB taxonomy): Bacteria > Pseudomonadota > Gammaproteobacteria > Burkholderiales > Burkholderiaceae_C > Thiomonas_A. The sequence continues at coordinate 26,225 of JAKAHP010000006.1, read as the reverse complement.
TGTGGACATGGTCACCGTGATGTTCGGGCACCCGGAATTGCACAACATTCGCACCCGTCTCCTCGGACGCGGCCGCACGGATCTGATTGGTCGCTTCTTGCTGACACCCCGCGCGTTTCGCGGACTGCGGAACTGTGACGAACTCACGCACTGCCTGCAGGCCTACGACGAGGCCGAGCAGCACGAGTTCCCGGAGGGAAGCGGTCTCAGCTACAGCGCATTCTTTCTTCCCCAAGCGTGGGACTGCGGCTGGCGCCTGGCGCACGAAGGGCCCAGATTCTGGAAGGCCATCTCGCGGACCGCCGCGCGCAGCGGTCGCACGGCCAACAATGTTGGGATGAGCTGGGTCACGGGCGCAATTCGAAACTTCTATTTTTCGCAAGCGCCGCTGGACAGCCTGGGCTTTGTCGGAACGCAAGACGCTTGGAACCTGGCGGTGGAGCACAGTGGATACGAGGCGAGCTTGGTATAGAACCATGCACAGCGAGACCTCCTATCTGCAAGACGGTCTGGTCTCGGCCGGGCGGTGGTGCGCTCCGTACGAAGGGCCGTTCACGCGTCTGGCCAAGATCGCTGTGCTCAATGCGCTACCCGCACGAGACCTCTGTCACGCGATATTCGAGCGGCCACTACTGCACCACCACGCGCGCCCGTGGCACGGAAGAAGCCTCCTGTCGGACGCTTGGCTTCGAGCGCATCCCTTGCGCAGCGCTGTGGCGGCCGAGATCGCCGGATGTACGCTCGAACACCTCTGCGGAGCCTGGGCCTGCAAGATCGCATCGGACGCGCACTTGCGGTATTGCCCGCTGTGCCTCGAGGGAGGATTTCAAAGCGCGGTCTATCAGATCGACGCCCTGCCGATCTGTCCGATCCACGGGCAAGCGCTGCAGGCTGTCTGTCCGCATTGCGCGGCGCCGACCGCGGCCTACGCTGTGACGGCCGGCGGATTCGATTGCCCGTTCCATTGTCACGCGTGTGGGGGCCCACTCGCGCGGAACGCCGATGCGCCTCATTGGGAAAGCGCTTGGCGGGCACCGAAGGGCGTCCAGGCCCTTCAGCCCTTGATCGCATGGTTGAACGCGATCAAGAACGCTCCTTTGCAGTGGCCCGACGTTGACGCTTGGGAACTCGATCCGCAGGGTGATCGGGAGTGCGAGCGTCGCCGCGGCGTCGTAGCGGTCTTGCGCCAGATCGTGCCGCTGAAATCGACGATTCAAACTCAGGCGCCCGTCTCGATCCATGTGTATCGAGATACCCATTGCGTAGCCGCTGTCGCGAGGCAGGTTCAGTTGGACGACGTTGCGCTCGGCACGCGCCGCACCGTCTACAAGAGTCTGCGTCGCCACATTCGAAAAGAACTGCGGATCGACGCCGCGCAGCGCACGATTGACAGCCGGGATTTCGTGTGCGAGGGCTCGGCCCAGGCGCTGCTCCCACCACCCACGCTGCTGGACAGTTCGCTGCATGGCTTCCTGCTTTGGCGACAGCGCTTCGAGGAAGGCTTTCGCGCGAGCGAGAGAGACCCTGACAAATGGGCACGCCCACTGCGGCTCCGTCCGCCGATGGCGCATTGGCCAGTCATCAGCGACGTCTCGCTAGGTCTCTGGGCTCGCTTCGTGCTGGCCTGCCTTCACGAGGACCTCTGGACCGCACAGAAGTGGTCTCAATCCAGCCACACCGAGACGACGGACATGTCCAGGTTTGCTCGCTCCGCAGCAGAACTTGCGAGACTCAATCTGTGGAAACATCGCATGAGCGCCGAGAGCTTTCCCTGGCCCATCTCGTTGAGCCACCTGGCGCTCCAAGGGGCAGGCGAGGGAAGAGTCATCCTCTTCGTCGAGCCCGTGCGAAACGCAGCCGTCACCGGCGTGCAAATGGAACACGATGTCGACTTCTCGAGCCCATTGCGCCGTGCGCCGTGCGCGGCTCCTTCTTCAATGCTTCTTCCCGCGCCCTTGGAGCGCCTAGTCTTGCCTGCGGCTCTCGACGGCACCGACGGGCAACACCGCATCCGAGACGAGCCCTGTCGCGTCGCAGCGTCGAACGACCGCGAAGCGGTCCAGGCGTGGATCCTCAGTAGCGCAGCAACGCCGTCGACTGCAACGGTGTATCGGTCGGCAGGCGAGCGCTTGCTCAACTGGTGCTGGATCGAAAAGGGAAAGGCGCTGTCGTCCTTGGAGCGAGAAGATTTTGCGGAATTTGCGCAATTCCTGGCGAATCCCGTACCCATCGATCGCTGGATCGGTCCTCGAGCCGCACGGGACTCGCCACAGTGGCGTCCCTTCACGCAGCCCCTGAGCCCGACGACCTGTGTTTGCATGCTGGCCAGCATCAAGGCGTTGCTTCGCTGGCTCGCTGATCAGCGCTATGCCATGCTCAGGCTGCAAGCAGGCAGGCGGTATTTCGATAGAGACGGCATCTCGGATGTGCCCCCGAGCTACCACCTCCGGCAGATCTCGCGGACAGCTCCGCTCACGATGGACGAGTGGCTGTGGATACGCCGCGCGTTGGACGATCTCGAGCGCGACAGTGACGGCCAGCCCATTCGACTCATCGTGGAGCTGATGTATTACGGAAGCCTGAGTTGGCAACAGATTTCCAAACTGACGTTTTCGAGCGTCCAGCCAGCCGAGAGCGATGGCGCGTGGCGCGTTTGGATCGATTGCGGGAAAGAGGACGACCGCGCCTACCCGGTCGCGGCGCCCCCGCCACTGGCACACACACTACGTGCGTGGCTGCTGGCCCATCGCGACATGGAGGTGAAGTCGCTGCTTCAGGAGCCGCTCCTGGCAAAGGATCCTTCGCTGCCGCGACGCCTCCTTCGCCCGGTCATGACGCGTGCCGCGGCGCAAGCGAGAGCTGCTGGGAGTGACGCGATCGCCGAGAGTCTTGCGCATCGATCAGCACGCATGCTAAAGGATGCGTTCACCCTGCATGAGCGCGCGCTGCTCGAAGGGCTAGGATCATCTACGTCTTGGGGAGACGGGCGGGCCTCCAGTCCGGCCGAAAATCTTCGCCGTCGCTGGAAGGGCTGCGAAGTGCTATGGGCGCCACTTGATGAAGCCATCTCCGAGGATTCCGAGAAGTTCAGCGAGGATCGATTCTGCGACAGAAATGTCCATAACTCGACCTTACCGCGACGCAAATTGCCTTCGCATCTTGTTTGAGGCCAAAGGAGGAAATTGTTGTCGCAAAAATTGGGTTTCAAGAAGGGAAATGTTGTCGGCTTACTCGCGCGCAGCACGGCCAGGCTGCATTGATCTGCTATTTTACATAATGCAAATATGCTCCGTTTTATAGGGGAGGCTGCAGCGCCGCCAGCGCGCGCCGCGCACTCACCACTGGCCCGGCTTGCGCGGGTTCAGTGCGGCGCCCAGCACGTCGGCCACGGCACGGTGGCCGCGGCGCAGCGCGAGATCTACGGCACGGTAGCCGAGCCCGTTGCGCAGCGCCGGGTTCGCGCCGGCGGCCAGCAGCGCGCGCACGGTGTCGAGATGCCCGAAATACGCCGCCATCATCAACGGCGTGGTGCCATTGGTCGCCGGCGCGTCGACACGCGCGCCGTGCGTCAACAGATAGCGCACGATCGCGGTGTGCCCGTTGGTAGCCGCATAGGACAACGGCGTCCAGCCGCTGCGCTCGATCGTGGCGCCTTGCTCGACCATGGTGCGCACCAGCGCGTCGTCGCCGAGCAGGCACGCGATCATCAGCGCGGTCTCGCCGGAACGGTTGGTCTGATCGATGTCGAGCCTGGGCGCGCCGAGCAGCACGCGCGCTACGGCATCGGACTTGTCGCGCACCGCCAGCAGCAGCGCGGGCTGGCCGTCCGGGTCGGTCGCATTGACGTCGGAACCGGCGGCGAGCTGCGCGCGCACGCTCGCCGCGTCGTTGCGTTCAATCGCGCTGAAGAAATCGCGCGAAGCGCTCGCACGGGCCGCACCGAGCGTCGATAGCGCGATAAAAAACCCTGCAAGTACAAGGCGGTAGCGTACAGAGTTCATGCCGTTTCTCGCAATCAGTCGGATTTCGTCGCGGGAAACAGCGTCTCGAAATTGCGCTCGGTGAACGCTTCGACGTCGGCCTCGCTGCAGCCGCGCAACTCGGCCAGGCAGCGGGCGACGTAGCGCGTGTAGCCGGGCTGGTTGGTCTTGCCGCGCATCGGCACCGGCGCCAGGTAGGGACTGTCGGTCTCGACCAGGATCCGGTCTTCAGGCAATTTCTTCGCAACCTCGCGCAACTCCGCGGCATTCTTGAAGGAAATGATGCCTGACAGCGAAATGAAAAAGCCCATGTCGAGCAGCGCGCGGGCCACGTCCCAGGTTTCGGTGAAACAGTGCAGCACGCCGCTGTGCGCGCCCTGCTCGCGCAGCATCGCCAGCGTGTCGTCGGCCGCCGCGCGCGTGTGCACGACCAGCGGCTTGCCGACTTCGCGCGCGGCCTCGATGTGGCGCGCGAAACGCTCGCGCTGCCAGCTCATGTCGGCCCGCGTGCGGCCTTCGAGGCGGTAGTAGTCCAGCCCGGTCTCGCCCAGCGCGATCACGCGCGGATGGCGCGCGCGCGCCACCAGCTCGGCCACGGTCGGCTCGTCCAGGTCCTGCTCGTCGGGATGCACGCCGATGGTGGCCCAGATGCGCGCATCGCGCTCGGCCACCGCGACGATGGCGTCGGCGTGCTCGAGCCGGGTGCAGATGTTGACCGCGCGCGTCACGCCCAGCGCCTCCATCGTCTCGAGCACCGAGTCGAGCTGCGCGCTGAGCTCGGGGAAGTTGAGATGGCAGTGCGAATCGGTCAGCGGCATCGGCGTGGGGGCCTCAAAGGGTATGGGTAGGTCGCGCGGCGCCCTCGCCCAGCGGGCCGAGGATGTCCTCGATGGCCTGGCGCAGCTGCTTGGCCTTCTCGTCGGCCGGAAAGCGCACGCCGATGCCCTGGGTCTTGTTGCCGCCGGCGTTCGGCGGCGTGATCCAGGCCACCTTGCCGGCCACGGGGTAGCGCTGCGGGTTGTCCATCACCGTCAGCAGCAGATAGACGTCGTCGCCGAGCCGGTAGTCGCGCGTGGTCGGGATGAAAATGCCCCCTTCGGGAAAGAAGGGAATGAACGCGGCGTACAGCGCGGGCTTTTCCTTGATCGACAGCTGGATCACGCTGGGGCGGGCCGTGTTGCCCGCGGGAGCTGCTTGGGTCGCCATCTCAGTCCTCGCTGCGCTGGTGGAGTTGACCGAATTCTAGGAGCCAGCGCTCCGCGCTCAAACCGGCATGCAGCGCGAAGCCCGATTCCGCGCTTGCGCGCGCCAGCCGCTGCCAGCGTGCCAGCCACGCCGCCGGCTGCGCGTGCGGCGCCAGGCGTTGCAGCAGCTCACCCTGTTGCGGCAGGTACAGCGGCGCCAGGCCGTGGCGCACCCGCATCAGATCGACGCCGATCTTCTGCAGCGCGGCCACCGCCACCGCGGCCGCCGGCGCCGCATCCACCAGTGCGCGTTGCGCAGCAGCCGGCGAGCCCTGCCCGGCCAGCCAGCCGAGCAAGCCGACGGCCCACTCCAGGCCGGCCTCGGGCTGCGTCGCGTGCACCGCGTTGCGGCACCAGGCGGCGACGGCCTCGGGCTGGGCACAGCCACGCTCGCGCAGCAGCGCCTGCGCCGCAGCGGCCTGCGGGCGTGCCAACGCGAGCAGTCGGGTGCGGCTGCGCAAGGTCGGCAGGACGCGATCCAGCTTATGGGTTCCCAAGAAAAATGAAAGGCCTGGCGGAGGTTCCTCAAGTGTTTTGAGAAGTGCGTTGGCGGCCGGCAGCGACATCGCATCGAGCGGATGCACCAGCGCGACACGCGCCCCGCCGCGGTGACTGGTGGCGTGCGACCAGTCGACCAGGCGACGCACCGCATCGATCGCGATCTCGCGCGACGGCTGACCGCTGGCGCGCTCTTCCGGCTCGCGCACCCCGAGCTCCAGCGCCAGGGCGTCGGGCAGCAACTCGAACAGGTCGGGATGGGTACCTGCGGCAAGCAAGTGGCAGCCGGCGCACCGGCCGCAGGCGTGGCCGGCGCTCGGCGCCTCGCACAGCAGCGCCGCGGCGCGCTCGCGCAGCGCGTCCCACAGCCCGGTACCGGGGGCCCCATGCAACAGGATCGCGGCAGCGTCATGCATCGCCGGGGCTCCGGGCTAGCCGTGGGCTTCGAGCAGCCGCTGCAGCGCGGCGCGCAGCGTCTCGGCGACGCGCTCGGGCGCGGCCTGCGCGTCGACCACCAGCCAGCGCTGCGGCTCGGCCGCTGCCAGTTGCAGGTATTGCGCGCGCACGCGTTCGAAGAATGCCAGCGGCTCGCGCTCGAAACGGTCGGCATCGCGCCCGAGCAGGCGCTGCGCGGCGACTTCGGGCGGCAGGTCGAGCAGCACGCTGAGGTCGGGGCGCAGCCCCGGGTGCACCCAGTGCGCCAGCGCCTGCAGTCGGTCCAGCGGAATGCCCTTGCCTGCGCCCTGGTAGGCCAGCGAGGCATCGGTGAAACGATCGCAGACCACGTCGCTGCCGCGCAGCAGCGCCGGCTCGATCACGCGCAGCACGTGCTCCTGACGCGCCGCGAACATCAGCAGCGCCTCGGTCGACGGCGCCATCGTCTCGTGCAGCAGCAGCTCGCGGATGCGCTCGCCCAGCGGCGTGCCGCCGGGCTCGCGCGTGGCGACCACGTCGCGGCCGACCTCGCGCAGCGCGCCGACCAGCGTCGCGAACTGGGTACTCTTGCCGGCGCCGTCGATGCCCTCGAGGGTCACGAACACGCCGCGGGGGTGCGGGGAACTCATGGTGCAGGTTGGCGCTTGATCATATAGCGCTGTATGGCCGCGTCGTGTTCGCGCAGCGTATTGGAAAACGCGCTGCTGCCGTCGCCGCGCGCGACGAAATACAGCGCACGGCCGGGTGCCGGGTGCAGCGTTGCGTCGAGGGCCGCGACCCCGGGCAGCGCGATCGGCGTCGGCGGCAGGCCCGGATGCACATAGGTGTTGTACGGTGAATCGACGCTCATGTCGCTGCGGTGCAGCCGGCCGTCGTAACGCGGGCCGAGCGCGTAGATCACGGTCGGGTCGCTTTGCAGCGGCATGCCCACGAGCAACCGGTTGACGAATACCGACGCGACGCGCGCGCGGTCGTCGGCGCGGCCGGTTTCGCGCTCGACGATCGACGCCAGCGTCAACGCCTGCTCGGGGTCGCTCAGCGGCAGGCCCGGCGCGCGCTGCGCCCAGGCCTGCTCGAGCTTGCGGCGCATCGCGTGGTAGCCGCGCGCCAGCAGCGCCGACGCGCTCGAGCCGGGCGCGTACATATAGGTGTCGGGGAAGAACCAGCCCTCGGGCTGCAGCCCGGGGGGCGCGCCGATGCGCTGCATGATCTGCACGCCGTCCAGCCCCGCCACGTCGTCGACCAGCCCCGGCGCGTGCTCGAGCGTGGCCAGCACGCGCGCGTAGGTCCAGCCCTCGGGGACGGTTACGCTGAGCAACCGGCCGCCGCCGCGCACCATGCGCCGCAGCAGTTGCCAGGGGCTGGTGCCGGCGTCGATCAGGTAGTTGCCGGCCTGCAGCCGCGTGGCGTCGCCGCCCAGCCGCGCCAGCAGCGCGAACAGGCCCGGCGACAGCGCCGCCCCCTGCGCGTGCACCTGCTGCGCGGCGCTGCGCGCGGTGCTGCCGACGCGCACCGACACCTCCAGCGGCGCCTGCGCCAGCGCGATCGGACGCAGCGCCCACCAGCCGAAGGCCGCAGGCAGCAGCAATACGGCGGCGAGCGACAAACTCACGAACCAACGGGTTTTCGAACGCATCTTGGAAGCGGCAGGCACAGCCTTCCTATACTAGCCGAACCATGACCGCGACCCTTACCCCCCTGCCCGGCCTGGCCGTGCTGCGCGCCTCCGGCGCCCAGGCCACCGACCTGCTTCAAGCGCAATTGACCCAGGGCCTCGTCGGGCTCGCACCCGATGCGGTGCGCCCGGCGGCGCTGTGCTCGCCGCAGGGGCGCATGCTCGCCGACTTCACGGTGTGGCAGGACGCCGCCGGCGGCTGGGCGCTGGCGCTGGACGCGACCCTGGCCGAGGCGATGATGCGTCGCCTGCGCATGTTCATCCTGCGCCTGAAATGCAGCGTCGACGACGCACGCGCCGAGCGCCCGTGCTGGGGTCTGTTGCTGCGCAACGGCGCGCTGCCCGAGGCGCTGCCGCTGCGCAGCCTGCCGCCGCCGTGGGCGCTGCAGCGCGCGCAGGGCTTGTGCGCGATCCGCCTGCCCGACGCCCCCGGCGTGCAGCGCGTGCTGCTGGTGACCGAAGATGACGCCGGGCGCGCGGCGGCGCAGGCGCTGCAGCAGGCGCTGCCCGCGGCCGACGACTGGGAACTGCAGGCGGTACGCGCCGGCATGCCGCATCTGGTCGACGCCACCAGCGGCCAGTTCGTGCCGCAGATGGTCAACTTCGAGCTGATCGGCGGCGTCGACTTCAAGAAGGGCTGCTACCCCGGGCAGGAAGTCGTCGCGCGCACCGAATACCGCGGCAGCGTCAAGCGCCGCGCCCACCGCGTGCTCGGCGCGGTGCCGATGCAGGCCGGCGACGCGCTGTACCACGACGCCGATCCGGCGCAGCCCTGCGGCATGGTGGTGAACGCCGCCGCCGCCGGGGACGGCTGGGAAGCGCTGGCGGAAATCAAGAACGCGCTGCTCGAGCAGCCCGGCGCGCTGCACCTGCGCGAAGCCTCCGGTGCGGCGCTGCGCGTGGCCGATCTGCCCTACGCGCTGCCGACCTGATGTGCCTGCTGGCCTGGTCGTGGCAGCCAGGCAGCGCGCAGCCGCTGCTGCTGGCGGCCAACCGCGACGAATGGCTGGCGCGGCCGACCCGGCCGATGCGCTGGTGGAGCCCGCGCCCCGGCGCCTCGCTGCTCAGCGGCCGCGACCTGCTTGGCGGCGGCATCTGGTTCGGTGTCACCGCGCGCGGACGCTTCGCCGCGCTGACCAATGTGCGCGAGCCGCGCCCGGCGCCCGCGCAGGCGCCGTCGCGCGGCGCGCTCGCGCTTGATTACCTGCTCGGTGACGCGGCGCCGGCGGCCTGCGCCGATGCGGTACTCGCGCAAGGTGCGCGCTACGCCGGCTTCAACCTGCTGCTGGGCGACCTGCGCGCCGGCACGTTGATCTGGGTGTCGAACCGCGCACCGCGCTGGCGCGCCGTCGAGCCCGGCGTGCACGGGCTGTCCAACGCCGCGCTCGACACGCCGTGGCCGAAGGTCGAACGCCTGCGGCAGGCCCTGCACGAAGCCGGCGCGCTGGCGCCGGTCGATCAGTTCACGCGGCTGCGCGCAGCGCTGGCCGATCCACGCCGCGCGCCCTCCGCGGCACTGCCCGACACCGGCGTCGGCGCCGAGCTGGAGACGGCCTTGTCGGCAGCGTTCATCCGCCTGCCTGAATACGGCACGCGCAGCTCGACCGTGCTGCGCGCCGACGCGCGGTCACTGCAGGTGCACGAGCTGCAGCACGGCGGCGCCGCCGGCAGCAGCGGCGGGCACTACACCTTCGACTGGGCTTGAGACGACGGCCTCAGCCGAACACCAGGCGCATGTCCTGGTGCTCGATGCCGGCTTCGAGGTAGGGCTCGCCGAACGCCACGAAACCGAGCTTGCGGTAAAAGCCCAGCACCGCGCGCTGCGCCGACAACTCGACCACGGCGTGGCCGACGCGACGCGCCTCGTCGAGCAGCGCGCGCATCACCGCGACCCCGGCCCCGCTGCCGCGCAGGCCGCGGCGCACGGCGACGCGGCCGATGTGGCCGTCCGGCAGCAGCCGCGCGCAGGCCAGCGCGCGCCCGAGCCGGTTGTAGGCCACGGCGTGCACGCAGCCGGCGTCGCGCGCGTCCCACTCGAGCTCGGCCGGAACGCCCTGCTCCTCGACGAACACCTCGGCGCGGATCGCCGCGGCATCGGCGCCCAGTGCGTCCCAGCCGGCCACGCGCAGCTGCAGCATCGCCTCGCCGGCGGCGTGCGCCTGCAGCAGCTCGCGCAAGGCGCCCGGCAGCGCCTGCGCGCGCAGCGGTGGCTGCAGCGTCGCGTAGACCTGCAGCAGCTCGCCGTCGACCAGCAGACGGTCCTGCACCCACATCGCGGTGCGCAGCCGCAGGCTGGAGCGGCCGAAGCCTTCGACCGCGACGCCGACGTCGACCCAGTCGTCGAGCCGCGCCGGCGCATGCCAGGTCAGCTGCGCGCGCTTGACGTAGAAGTCGCCGCCCAGCGCCGGCAGCTCGCGGCTGTAGTCGACCCCGAGTGCCTTCCAGAATGCGCCGACCGCGCTGTCGGCGTACATCAGGTAATGGCCGTTGAACACCACCTGCTGCATGTCGACCTCGGCCCAGCGCACTTGCAGGCGGTGCATGAAACGGAAGGCATCGCGGCGTGGCGGGCTCATCATCTCCAGCGTGGTGGGGAAATTGGCGGCGCCCTGCGCCGCCAATCCGCGTCGGTTTACTGCGCGAGCGCTCGCGCCGTCTCCGCGTCGAGACGACCCGTCGCGGTCAGGCCGTGCGATTTCTGGAACCCGAGCAGGGCGCGGCGCGTGTGCGGCCCGTAGGATCCGTCAGGCGTACCGACATCGTAGCCCAAGCTCCGGAGCTTGCGTTGCGCGTCGAGCATCGACAGCGGCGCGCCGGCGCTCGACACCGATTGGGCGCCCTGCACACCGAGATGACCGCCCGTTCCAAGCCCTCCTTCGACGTGCTGGGCCTTGTAGTTCTGCACCGCCTTCACGATGCCGTTGTAGGAATCCATGAACGCCGCGACGATGACCTTGCCCTCGGCGGTATTGGAATAACCGCCTCCGACTGCGCCGAGGCCACCGCCAAGCAGACCGCCGATCGCGCCGAAGTCCCAATTCTTTGCGCTGCCCTCGGCCGCCGCGAGCTGCACGCCGGAACGGTTGTCGTCAAGCGTCAGCAGCGTGCTGGCCTCCTTCGCGCTGATGCCGCCGCCGACGATTGCGCCGACGGGGCCGAGCAGGCCACCAAGCGCGGCACCGACACCCCCGGCGTTGTTATTCGAGAACGTGATCGACGGGGTCAGCGAATAGTCCGCGGAAACCATCTGCCCTTTCCCGAAATTCGAATTCGAGCGCAGCTCGCCGCTTTGGGCCAGCGCCCGCTCTTGCATCATGTCGTTCATCGCGCGCCCCCGATCGACGACGACGAAACAATTGGACTGCTGAATCATCAACTTGAGTACCGGCGCCGTCGAGCCGAGGTGGTATTGACCAGTCAGCATGCCATACCAAGGCGCGTTGGTGTCCTCGATCACCGCGATGGTGCCGAGCGGCGCGCTGCAATGCGCCAGCTGCTTGTTCGCGTTCTGGCTGTTGGCCCCGCCAGCGGACCCGGTAGCGACGGTCTTCGCGTCCTGGTTGCCCATTTGCATGTCGGAACACGCGCCGAGCAGCGCGGTCGCGGCAATGAGGAGCGCGAGTGTGCTTTGCTTCATGAGTTTTCCTTGATTGTTGTTTGACGGCTGTCCTCGCAACCTGATGTGACGGCCTCCCGGCGACCGAACCTGCGGCGCCGACGCCCCACCCGGCGGCAAAATTCAAGCATTATTTTTATAAGTTTGCAAACAGACATCATAACATCACGCAATTGTTATATAAGAGCGTGTTTTTCAGATACGTGAGTTACTCCGCAGGCAAATCCAGCGAAAACCCAAAAAAATCTCGAATGTGACGTCGTGCGCCACGCCCGGCCGGCGCAGCGCGCCCCCCCAGCCCCCCCCGCGACCACGGGGGACGCAGCGAGAGGGGCGCCAGCCGCTCAGCGCGGGTTTGCGGCGCGCTGCCAGGCGCCGCGCAGCGCCGCGCCGGCCGCCTCCAGCGCGGCGCTGGCCTGCGCCAACGCACGCCCCATGCGGATGAAATCGTGGGTCACGCCGGGCCATTCGTCGAGCTGCACCGCGACGCCGGCGTCGCGCAGGCGCTGCGCGTACAGCCGGCCCTCGTCGCGCAGCGGATCGCAGCCGGCCAGCCCGATCCAGGCTGGCGCGACACCGGCCAGCGACGGCGCCAGCAGCGGCGCGAAGCGCCAGTCGGCGGCGGCGTCGAGCGCACCCAGGTAATGCCCGAAAAACCAATCCAGATGCTCGCGCTCGAGCAGGTAGCCGTGGCCGAACTGCTGTGCCGAGACGGTGTGCGCCCAGCCCGCCGTGCCGGGGTAGAACAGCAGCTGCAGCGCCAGGGCGATGCCGGCGTCGCGCGCCTGCAGCGCAGCCACCGCGGCCAGCGTGCCGCCGGCGCTGTCGCCACCCAGCGCGATGCGCTGCGCATCGACCCCCAGCCACGCCGCGTGCTCGCGCAGCCACTGCAGCGCATCCCAGGTGTCGTCCACCGCGGTCGGGAAGCGGTGCTCGGGCGCGAGCCGGTAATCGAGCGCGAACACGGTGCACTCCCCCAGCAGCGCCAGGCGCCGGCACAGCACGTCGTGGCTGTCGAGGTCGCCGAGCACGAAGCCGCCGCCGTGCAGATACAGCAGCGCCGGCGCCTGCTCGTGCGCGTCCAGCGGTCGCGCGCGGTAGCGCCGCAGCGCCAGGCGGCTGCCGTCGCGCGCCGGGCAGTCGAGGTCGACGACCTCGTGCAGGGGTGGCGGCGCCACCTCGAGCACGCCGCCGGCCACACGGTGAAAGGCGCGCGCCGCGTCCACGCTCAGGGTCCACAGCGGCGGCGGCGCGGCGCGCCCGATGCGCTCGAGCAGCGTGCGCATCGCCGGCGCCAGCGTGTACGAATCGTCGGATGAAGCCATCAAGCCGATCTCCCGCGTTACAGCGCGCGTGCCGCGGCCACCGCGCTGGCCCACGCCCACTGGAAGTTGTAGCCGCCGAGCCATCCGGTGACGTCGACCACTTCGCCGATGAAGTGCAGTCCGGGCACTTTGTGCGCCTGCAGCGTGTGCGGATCGAGCTCGTCGGTGGCCACGCCTCCGCGCATCACTTCGGCCTTGCGCCAGCCCTCGCTGCCGCTGGGCGTCAAGGCCCAGCCATGCAGCCCGGCACCGAGCTCGCCCAGGCGGGCGTCGGCGCATTCGGCCAGCCGCGCCTGCGCGGCGAGGCCGTGCTGCTCGATCCAGGCCTGGGCGACGCGTCGCGGCAGGTGCTGCGCGAGCGCGTTCAGCAGCGTCGCGCGCGAGCCGGCCTTCAGGCGGCGCAGCGCCGCGCCGAGCTCGGCGCCCGGCGCCAGGTCCAGCTGCAGCGGCTGCCCCGGATCCCAGAAACTCGAAATCTGCAGAATCGCCGGCCCCGACAGACCGCGGTGCGTGAACAGCAGGTCCTCGTCGAACGCCTGCTGCGCGCAGCGCACCCGTGCCGCCAGGCTCACGCCGGCCAGCGCGGCCCACGGCGCCCAGGCCGCGGCATCGAAGCGCAAGGGCACCAGCGCCGGCTGCGGCGCCACCACGTCGAGCCCGAACTGACGCGCCAGCCGCAGCCCCCAGTCGCTGGCGCCGATCTGTGCCACCGGCAGGCCCCCGGTGGCCACGACCACGCGCGCCGCGCGCAGCGCGCCGTGGTCGGTGTCGAGCGCGAACCCGGCATCGCCTTCGCGCCGCACCGTGTGGACCCGGCAAGGATGGCGCCAACGCACGCCGGCGCACTCGGCACGCAGCAGCTCGACGATGCGCTGGCTGCTGTCGTCGCAGAACAGCTGGCCGCGGTGCTTCTCGTGGAACGGCACGCGATGGCGCCGCACCAGGGCGACAAAGTCGCGTGGGGTGTAAGCGCGCAGCGCATGGCGCGCGAAACCAGCGTGACGCCCGTGATAATTTTTTTCACCGGCGCCGATATTCGTGAAGTTGCAGCGCCCGCCGCCCGAAATGCGGATCTTCTCGCCAATGCGCCGAGCATGGTCGATCAGCACCACGCGGCGCCCGCGCTGCGCGGCGACGCCCGCGCACATCATGCCGGCCGCACCTGCGCCGATCACCGCCACGTCGCAGGTCTCGATCATCGAACGGGATTTTATGCGTTCGTGGGGCCAATGCGCCGGGGCTTGGCGCGAGCCGCGAAAGGCGCCACAATCACCCTGTTCAGGGGATACCCGGACCTGTTTACCCGACGCCGGGGCTCGAGCCTCCGGCTCCGCGCTCCGCCGCCCCTGCCCACCGACCGATGCCCATCAAGCAAGCCCCGACCGCGATCGTGCAACTGGCCGAGTCCGGCGACCCCCTGGCGCAGGAATGGCTCGGCGACCACTTGCGCAACCGCGAACTGCACGAGCAGGCGGTACGCTGGTATACCCAAGCCGCCGAGCAGGGCTCGGCCAGCGCGAGCTACAACCTGGGCTGGATGTACTACCACGGCCGCGGCGTCGAGCAGGACTACGCCGCCGCGCTGCGCCTGTGGCACCAGGCCGGGCTGCAGCCGATGCCGCGTGCGCTGGGCTCGATCGGTCTGCTGCACGAACGCGGCGAAGGCGTGCCGCAGGACTACGCCGAAGCCGCGCGCTGGTATCTGCTCGCCGCCGAACAAGGCGATGCTCCGGCCAACTGGTTTCTCGGCCGGCTGTACGCGCGCGGCCTGGGTGTGCCGCGCGACGAAGCGCGCTCGCTGCGCCACTTGCGGCGTGCCGCCGAGCTGGCGCACCGCTCGGCCCAGTACAGCCTGGCCGTGGCGCTGCTCGAGCGCGATGACCCGGCGCTGGTCGACGAAGCGCTGGACTGGCTGCGCCAGGCCGCCGAGGCCGGCCACGCCGACGCCCAGTTCCTGCTCGGCCGCATGCTCGCCGACGGCCAGCGCGTCGCGGCCGACGCCGCACGCGGCGCGCAGCTGCTGCAGCAGGCCGCGGCCCAGGGACACGCCGACGCCATCGCCGAACTGGCACGCCACACGCGCAGCGCCACCCAGCAGGGCGCGCGGCTGTGGGCACAGGCGATCACCCAGTGCCACCTCGGCACGCTGCGCCAACTGGCCGCGATGGCCGACGCCGACTGGACCCCGGAGCGCTGGTCGCAGCAGCAGGTGGCGGCCGCGTTCGATTGCGTCGAACAGCTGCGCGAAGCGCTGGACGCGGTCTACCGCCCCTGAGCGCCGAGCGCGCACCGCGCGGGAACCCGCGCCGGGGCTCCGGGTCGAAGCCTTTCACGGCCGCGCCGCTGCGGCTTGGGGAAGGCTGGCGATGGACCTCGACGCGCTGTTCAACGACGACTACGACTTTTTCTACGCCGCGCAGCTGACGCCGGCGATCGACGCGCGCGACGTCGACAGTGTGTGGCGCGCGCTGCAGCCGCAGCGCGGGCAGACCGTGCTCGACCTGGCCTGCGGCAGCGGTCGGCTGGCCGCGCCGCTGGCCGCACGCGGGCTGTGCATGCACGGTGTCGACGCCAGCGCCGGCATGCTGGCGCGCGCGCGGGCGCGCTGCGGCGACCGCGTCGCGCTGCGTCAGCTCGACATGCGCGAACTCGACGAACGCGAGGCCTACGACCACGCGTTCAACTGGTTCACGTCGCTGACCTATTTCGAGGATGCGGTGATCGCCGACGTGCTCGCGCGTGTCGCACGCGCGCTGCGCCCGGGCGGACGTTTCGCGATCGACCTGCCGCAGCGCGACGCGGTGGCCGCGCGCTTCCGCCCCTGCGTCGCGGTCGAGCGCGACGGCCACCTGATGATCGACCTGTGCCGCTTCGACACGCTGCGCGGGCGCGTCGACACCGAGCGCGTCGTGGTGCGCGACGGCGTGCGCCGGGCGAGCTTCTTCATACGTTTGCCGACGCCGAATGAACTCGCCGCCTGGCTGTACCGCGCCGGCTTCGCCGAGGTCGTATTCACCGACCTCGACGGCCGCGGGTTGGGCCTGCAGTCGTGGCATATGGTCGCGGTCGCGACGCGCTGAGGCGCAGGCGTGAGCACGCAGCGACCCGCGTGCGGCGCGGCGCCGCCGCCCGATGCCTCACGGCCAGAGCTCACGCTCGACCTTCAACCAGGTCGACCACTGCGCGTGCATGTCGCCCTGCTGCACCGAGGACTGCTCGCCGAGCGCGAACAACCAGCGTGGCGACGGCCGCCACGCCACTTGCGGCATCACGCTGCCTTCGAAGCCGCGGCTGCCGTCGGCCAGCACGGCCTGGTTGTCGAGATCGACTTCAAGCTGCATCGAGTGCGCGCTGCCCAGCGCCCGCCCCAACGAGGCGTTGACGAAAGCGCCGCTGGCCACGCCGCCACCGACGCGCTGGGTGTAGCCGATCTCGCCGGTGGTGAACCACGGGTACCACAGCTGCGCCCACATCGCCTGCAGCGTCGCCGCGTTGCCCTGGCCGGGGAGTACCGTGGTGTTGCGATCTCCCCAATACTGCCCCTCCACCTCGAAACTCAGCAGCGTGGCACGGCCATGCCCCATGTCGCAGCGATGCAGCGCACCGAACTTCAGCCCCGCCGCCAACGGCCCGAACGCGCTGTGCCCGCGGCCCAGCGGCGTCTGCCCGGTGTAGGCCGGCAGATCGAGTTCCAGGCCGACGCGCTCGCTCAGGCTGGCCTCGAGCTCCGGCGCCAGCGTCAGCGCCTGCGGCTGCCCCCCCTGGTCGTACTGCGCACCGAGCGAGACGGAGTCCTCGATCCAGGGCTCCTCGATGCCGATCGCCTGCGTGATGTAGTCGTCGACGTCGCAGAGCTGCGCGTGCGCGGTGACGCCGCAGCTGGCGACAAGTGCGGCCAGGGCGGCAAGCTGCCGCTTTCCAGTGTGCATGATTCCCTCGTTTTATGGGAATGGGAATGATTATCATTGCGTATGAAGCGCAATGCAAGCGCCGATCGTCAGGTTTGCTACGCTGATCCGCCATTGAACCCGAAGGGTGCCGCCGACATGCTCGAATCTCACACAGTCAGCATCTCGATCCAACGCCCCTGGAACGAGGTCTATGAAGCGATCTGGCGCCCGAAGTCGTTTCCGACCTGGGCATCCGGGCTCACGACGTCCACGCTCTGCGCACAGCCCGACGGCAGCTGGCGGGCGCAGGGGCCGGCCGGATCGGCCACGATCCGCTTCACTGCGCACAACCCGTTCGGCGTGATGGATCACCGGATCCGCATCGCAGACGGCACCGAGGTCTATGTGCCGATGCGCGTCATCGACAACCAGGACGGCGCCGACGTCGCGCTGACCCTGTTTCGCCAACCCAGTATGTCGCCGGAGCGATTTCTCCAGGACATCGACTGGGTCCGTCGCGACCTCGCCACGCTGCGCAGGCTGTTCGATTGATCCCGGCGCGCATGCCCGCGCCCCGGCTCACCCGGCATCAAGGCGCCTGCCGATCGTAGGGACGGCCGACCAGGACGTGGGAGAACACTTCGCCGCTCCTTGGCGCCGCTACAGCAAGGTGAACGCCAGCAGGATGCTGCAGATCGACATCAGCGCCAGTCCGGTCATGAACGCGCCGTCGGCGTAGGCCTCCAGCTGCGCGCGCTCGCTGCGGCGCAGCGACAGATACGACAACAAGGCGCTGAACAGGAACAGCACGCTGTCGAGCGCCAGCAAGCGGTCGACCACCGTGGCGAAATGCTGCAGATGCAGCAGCCTGATGATCGACACCACCGTCATGCACACGCCGACCATGGTGGCCGAGGTCGGCAGGATGTGACCGGAAAGTCCGCTCGATTTCACGTGGCGCCCCAGATGAAGCGTGGGCGGCGGCGCCGCCTCGGACCTGGCGCATTGTCCACGCGTTTACTGAGCGCTGGCTTAACAGGCTGTTGAAATACCCCAGGGGGCCCCCTGGGGTATTTCAACAGCCTGTTAACTCGAGACCGACGCTCAGGCGCGATCCTCCTCGCTGACGGTAGCGTCGGCGTCAGGCACGTCGAACACGCGCATACCCGACGCGTCGGGCTCCAGCGCACGCCACGCCGGATCGTCCAGCGTACGCCTCATGTCGGCGATCCCGGCGTCCCAGTGCTCGATCATCGAGCGGCGCGAGAACTCGTAGTCCTTGGACTGGGTTTCATAATGCTTGCTGCGGTAGATCAGGTGGACGATCTCGATGCCGCTGCCATGGTGGGCGTCGAGGCTGGCCTGGATTTCCCGTACGTCGGGATCGTCCTTCAGCCGTGGCGGCAACTTGTCGAGCAGACGCCGCGCCGCATCGGCCAGACGACGGCTCGACACCGCGTGGTCGGTGTTGAGCCGGGTGCGGCTGGAAAAGCGGATGTCCTTCTCGCGCATCGCCACCTCGCCCATCGTCCGGGGCACGCGCCCCAAGGCGCTGAACAGATCGACCTGGAAAATCATGCGACGCTGCCTGGCCGGCTGGTCGAGGACATACTGCAGCGGCGTGTTCGAAACCAGGCCGCCGTCCCAGTAATGCTCGCCGTCGATCTCCACCGGCGGGAAACCGGGGGGCAGTGCGCCGCTGGCGATGACGTGGCGTGCGTCGAGGCGGCGGCTTGCCGAATCGAAATACTCGTAATTGCCGGTGCGCACGTTCACCGCGCCGACCGAAAGCCGCATGGGGCCGTCGTTGATCCGGTCGAAGTCGACCAGGCGCTCGAGCGTGGCCGCCAGCGGCGTGGTGTCGTAGTGGCTGATCGCCCCCAGCGTTCCGCGCGGATGCCAATCCGCGCCCGGAATGCGCGGCGCGAAGAATCCCGGCACACCGAACAGCATGCCGCGTGCCGCGCTGAACTCGTTGAAGGCGCTGCGCAGATCGCCACGCAGCACCGCGTCGAGCCCGGTCGGCATCGGCGCACTCACGCGTTCCCAGAACTCGCGCAGCCGCTGCAGTCGCAGCTCGGGCGCGTTGCCCGCGATGATCGACGCATTGATGGCGCCGATCGACACCCCGGCGACCCAGTCGGGGGCTCGGTGCACCGAGGCCAGCACCTCGTAAACGCCCCCCTGGTATGCGCCCAGGGCGCCGCCGCCTTGCAGCACCAGGATGCACTGCGCCTGCGTACAGCGTGCGGCAGCATGGGATGCGGTGCGGATTCGATTCGACATGAGGACCTCGCTGGCGGCTGCGAACGGGCCACGCGCCCTACTCGCTGGACCGAACAAGTTAGCAGTCGATGCCGCGCCTTGCTGTTACAGATTCCGCGGGCTGCGCCGTTCCTGCTCGAATCGACCATCACTCGCTGAAGACACCGCACCCGGCCGCAATGGCGGGAAATGCGCCCCGCCGGCGGCCTCACAACGCCTCGGCAATGGCGCTGGCGCTGAACGAAACCGCGGTGCGCGTGGCGCGGGATCTGGGCACCACCCCGATCCTGCCGGGCAACGTCTACAACTACGGCCGTGACATGCCCCCCGTCATCACCGACGCCACGCCGGAGCGGCCGAGCACCCGCAAGGGCGAGATCCGCCGCGCAATGGAGGCGCGCATGCGCGCCGGCTGCGCCCGCAGCATCATCGGGGACATCCCTGCGATGCCGCTTGCCGACGCCATGCGCTCCACCCTCGCCGCCATGCTCAGCCTTGCGCGTCAAGCGTGACGCGGTCCGCGATTGGTGCGGTGCTATGCACGACGGTGGCTCGCGGCAGACAATATTGATGGCACCGGGAGAGGCCGCTGATCGGCCAGCGGAAGCTCACGCGGGCAAGGCGTGAGCCCGGAGTCGGCCACAAGCGGTCGAGGGCAATGGGCGGCTTTGGCCCGTGGCGCCCGGACGGCTCATGGAGAAGTTAATGCAAATGCTCTAAACTGATGATGCAAATGAACGCCACACCGGAGTTCCTCATGTCGTCGACGGCCGCTTCCCCGCTGCACAACCTCTGGTCGATTGTCCTGTCCAAGGTCGGCGGTGCCCACATCGAGCTCGGCGACAACATCATCATCACGAACAACAAGGTGGGCTCGGCGCCGCGGGCGGCTGGCAAGGCTGCCGCCAAGGGCGACTCCAAGCCTGGTCGGCACGCGCACGTGCACCGCAAGTCTGCTGTCGAACTCTTCACGATCCCTGACCACTTGTCGGCCCGGCAAGCCTACTTCATCGTCAAGTTGGGCATCCCTAGCCGCAGCCTGGAGCCGCTGAGCGACCACTTGGGCATCGGCAAGGGCGCGGCCGCGGGTGTCCTGGGAATGGACCGCGCCACGGCCAACCGCAGGGTGGCCAAGGACGATGTGCTTCCGACCTACGCGGCCGAGAGCATGCTGCGCCTGCTCGAGCTCGACGCGATGGCACGCGACACCTTCGAGACTGATGAAGAAGCGACTGCGTGGCTGCGCCAGCCACACCCGATGCTCGACGGGGAGACGCCGCTGGACTGCGCCAAATCCGGCTTTGGCGCCGAACGCGTCAAGGACATCCTCAACGCCATCAAGTACGGTGGCGTCGTTTGACCACGGTCTACCGCATCGGCTACTGCGACACGCCGGCACAAGCGCTCAACGTCCTGCTCATGAGTCTGGGCTACGGCTCGACGCAGGGCAACGGCCGCTGGCACACCAAGGGGCCCAAGCAGGTCGTCTACTGCGGCTGGAGCCGGGCCCTGTGCCAGCTCGAAAAGCGCGTGCACGCCAACGGCGCCAACCCCAAGAATCAGGCGCTCATGCGGTTGGAGATTCCCGCGACCGCCTCGCTGATCGACGTCGAGACGCTGGGCCTGCCCGCGGGCTGGCGCGACGACGAGACGGCCACCCAGACCATCGGCAACACCTGGGTTGCCTCGGGCGCGAGCCTGGGGCTATGGGTGCCGTCCTACATCGAACCCGGCGAGCGGAACCTGCTGCTCAACCCCGCGCACCCGGCGTACGCCACCGTCACCCTCCACATAGAGCGCTACCCGTTCAAGTTCGACCCGCGGCTGTTCATCGCGCCGGCGCCCGCAGCGCCTGGCGGCACTTCGCCCTGAAGCGCCAACTTCCAGACGCCAAAAGAGTTCTTTGGCTGTCTTGCTGAGGCAAGCGCCAAAAGGGCTTTGAACATCCGCTTCGCGGCGCCGAGATCAGCCGACTCGAAGACAGCAAAGGGTCGATTGTTGCCTCTCGCGTTGGCCACGTTGAGCGCCCGTTTCAGCCGACCTCCGGTCGCTGACCGGGTGTCGGCACCTCGGCCTGAGCTGTCGTTCAGGGGCGCAGGGTGAGCGCGCGTGCCCCGAACCCGTCCGGCGCGGCCAATTCCAGGATGGTCGATCAACCTGGCAGCACAGGCGGCGAACAATTCATCGAGGGCAAGAGCTGCCGCTGGATTGCCAGTGCGATCACGTTCCTTGGCTGCCATGGCGAATTGCTTCTTCAAGTCTTCGTCGACTCTGAAGGTGAAGGTCGCGTCGCTCATCGCCTGGGCCTCATGTGTTACACGATAAACACACTGTCGCACCAGCCCCACCCAACGTGGATCACCTTGAGCCAAGCATGGTGACGGTAAGAAGCGAACGTCCGCGCGTGCACTGCCCCCAACCGGATCTGCCCGTCAATCGCATCGAAGGCCTGTGCGAATCCCGCGATTCACGACTGGGAGGCGCTTAGTCGCTCGATGATCGTGACGTTCGCCATGCCACCGCCTTCGCACATCGTCTGCAGCCCGTAGCGGCCACCACGATGGCGCAGAGCATGGACCAGCGTCGTCATCAACTTTGTCCCCGAGGCTCCAAGCGGATGGCCCAACGCGATCGCGCCGCCGTGCACATTCAGTCGCTCCGGGTCTGCGCCCGTCGCCTGAAGCCACGCCAGCGGCACGGGTGCGAACGCCTCGTTCACCTCGAAGCAGTCGACATCATCGATCCGCAGTCCGGCCTTTTTCAACGCCGCGACGGTGGCGGGAACAGGCGCTTCGAGCATGATCACCGGATCATGGCCGACCACGGTCATCTGGTGAATCCGCGCGAGTGGCTCCAGTCCCAGCGCCTTCAGCCCGCGTTCATTGACGACCATCACCCCGCTGGCGCCGTCGCAAATCTGACTGGAGCTGGCTGCCGTGATGGTTCCGCCTTCCGCGAGCAGCCTGACCCCGGCGATGCCCTCGAGGGATGCGTCGAAACGAATGCCTTCGTCGACACGATGTTGCTCGCCCGCGCCCTCGCCCTCGCCGTCGCCTCGCCTGACGGCCACCGGCAGAATCTCACTCTCGAAGCGACCGTCGCGCACCGCCGCAATAGCTCGGCGATGGCTTTCGAGAGCAAAGCGATCGAGTTGTTCCTTCATCAGTCCGTATTTGCGCACGATCATCTCGGCGCCCATGAACTGGCTGAATTCGACACCGGGATAGCGCTGCTGCATCAGCGGGCTCATGTAGAAGCCCAAGCCGTTTCGGCGCGGCAGATCACTCGGGGTGGACATCGGCACACGGCTCATGCTTTCGACACCGGCGGCGATGATGCAGTCCATGCTTCCTGCCATCACCGCCTGGGCGGCGAAGTGCAGGGCTTGCTGCGACGATCCGCACTGCCGATCGATAGCCGTGCCGGGCACGGTTTCGGGAAGCTTGGACGCCAGCACGGCATTGCGCGCGACGTTGCTCGACTGCTCGCCCACCTGGCTGACGCAACCCATGAGGACATCGTCGACCGCGGCCGGGTCGATACCTGTGCGATCCACCAGCGCATCGAGCACCTGGGCTGCCAGGTCGGCGGGATGCCAGCCCGACAGACGCCCGTTGCGTCGGCCGCCGGCAGTGCGCGTCGCGGCGACGATGAATGCTTCGGCCATGGGGAAGTCTCCTTCAGGTCAAGGGATTGCCGGGCGCAGTTCGTAGACCGGAAGCCTAGATGTCACTCGACTGTTCTCGGCGTTGAAGCGCGGCGCGTACACCTTCTTGAATTCTGCGTTCGCGCGTCTCCGGCTTTGCGGCTTCGTGGATGCGCCGGATGATGAAGTTCTGCTTGCCCGGTGGCAGCGACTGGAACGCCTGCGCAACGCCCTCGGCGCGCAGCGCGCGCAGAAAATCCTCCGGAATCTCGACCCGGTCGCGGTCAAGCACCGTGAAACGCATCCGAATGCTGTCGCCCTGCTTCGTGTTCGTTTCCTTGCGAACCCTGGCTTTGATGCGCATGCAGTGCCGGCCACCGCCGACCGGGAAGAGGCTGACCTGAAAAGGCGCCGAGTCGTTGACGCGCGCCGTCACGAGGACGGGTCCCCTCGTGCCTAGCGCCTCCGTGACCTCGGCGGGTACGCGAATGGCGCAGTAATCCATGCCTTCGGCCCATTCTTCCAGGACAGCAACGAACGAGAACTGCTTTCCTACGCTGGGGGAGTGTTGCATGGCATGGTCATCAGAGTGGAACCTAGCGCTTGCGCACAAGCGACGCTGAAGTTTGACCGAATTGTGTCGCGCATCACAAGAGGCCCGACGTCGCGGTCGATTCCGACCCCGCCGGTCGGCCGGACGGACGGGGCTTGTCGCGCACCCGGTCAATGCCCTTCGATGCATACGGTCCAGGAGTCCACGGACGGCGGAGCACAGGAAAGCCGCCAGCCGTTGTGCTCGCAAAGAATCGTGGCCAGTGCAAGCCCGAGCCCGGCATGCTCATCAGGCTTCGCTGCGTCACTTCGGAATGCGGTTGCCAGAGTACTCAGACGATCATCCGGGATTCCCGGCCCTGAGTCCCGGACGCATAGCCGCCAGCAAACGCCGGACGACCAGGTCACCTCGACCGGGCCCGATGTGTGTCGCAAGGCGTTGTCGATCAGATTGGCCGCCACGCGCACCAGGGCTGCGGTGTTCAACGGTGGGCAGGATGAATCAGGACTTCCATTGAACGTCAGCCGCGGATCCGCATAGACCTTGCTCAGTCGATGCCAGCCCTGCATCGCGCCATCCACGGCAACGGGCGATGCCATCGCATTCGCGGCCCGCATGAATTCGTCCAGCGCATCCTGCAACTCGCGCGTGTCCTCGCGCATGTCGGCGACGTCCACCGGGGTCGGACTCGGCACGGTGTCCAGGATCAAGCGCAGCCGCGCCAAGGGCGCCCGCAGGTCGTGCGACAGGCCCATCAGCAGAGCCGAGCGGGTCGCGACGGCGCCACTGGCGCGCGTGCGTAGCGCATCGATTTCCTTGGCGAGACTGTCGAACTCGGCGATTCCAGTCGCGGGCGCCCCCGACGCCGGAGCACCAAGAGGGGTGCCGCGTAGATGCGCTACCAGCTTGTCAAGCGGCGTGCTCAGCGATCGGGAAAGCTGGGCGGCAAGGGTCAAGGCGCCAGCCAACAGGGCTGCGATCCATGACGCCAGCGCTCCCAAAGGGACGGCGCCGAGCGCCTGCGCTCGATCGACGCGCAACTCGATGGGCCGGCCGCCACAACGAAACCCAAGCAGCACACCCCCGAGGGAACTTCTCGCAGCCACTGGCACGTCCACCCGATGCTCGACTTCCTTGGCCAGCAACGCGTCGAAAGGAAGTGGACCGAGGCCGCCCAGCAGGGTCGGATACAGGCTCGCCTGGCGATCGCTCAGCGCAATTCCGGAGGACGCATGCGCCGCCTGCAGTCGGTCGAGGCGTGCGCGCAATTCGTCGACGTTGCAGGTTCCCGCGTGCGGAAAAACGTCGGCAATGATCCATCGCGCGTGTCGCTCCAGTGCAGGTCGAGCGATCAGCGCATAGCCCGCCACGCCAGCGGCGAAGAGGATGACGCAAAACGCGAGCACGGCCCGCGCGAAGACGAAGGCGCGCAGCGAGCGCGGCGCCGACTCAGGCATGCGGGTTCGCGTCGAAGCCGGCAATTTGTGCATCCAGACGGTATCCCTGGCCGCGCACCGTCATGATCCACCTCGGCGCGCGTGCGTCGTCACCGAGTCGCTCGCGCAGCCGCGCGACCCGCAGGTCGACGCTGCGGTCGAGTCGCTCACCACCGAGGTCACCGGTCAGTTCAAGCAGCCTTTCCCGGCTCAATACCCTATTGGGAAACTTGCCGAAAATCATCAGCAACGCAAGGTCGGCGCTCGCCAGCTGGACGGGATCCCCAGCGCGGCGCAGCCTTGCGGCGCCCAGCTCAAGCTCAAATGGGCCGAAAGTCAGGATGGGCGCCGGAGGTTGCCGAGCCGGGGCCGAGCGACGCAGCAGGGCCTCGATGCGCGCGACGAGTTCATCGACGTCGAAAGGCTTGGTCAGGTAATCGTCGGCGCCACCGCGCAAGCCAGCAATCCGGTGATTGGCCGAGACATTCCCCGACAGCATCAGCACCGGCGTCACCGCGCCGCTCGCGCGCCACTTCACGAGATGCGTCAAACCATCCCGCTCCGGCAGATTCCAGTCGAGCACCACGAGGTCGGGAATGGCGCCACCAAGCGCCGCGTCCACCGCTGCAACGCGATTGGCGACACACAGGCGGTAGCCGAGCCTCGCGAGGTGGTTGCCCAGACGACGCGTCAGTTGCTCGTCGTCGTCAATGAGAAGCAGCAGGGGTGATGACACCAACGAGGCTCCTGGGCGATGCGGATGGGCGCCGCGATTCTATCCCTCCGCGCCCCGCGTGCAAGACGGGTGGCTGGATACAAAACGGACACATTCCCCTCCATAGCATGCCCGTGCAGATTGAATCCACGACGCGTTCCTGCGATCCGGGTGAAGCCTTCGAGCGCCGCCAGGCGCGGCCCCATTTGTTCATCTCCCGCCAAACCGCCATGATCAAGCCACTACGCGACCTTCGCTCCCTGCTCGCCGGCCTTGCCATCATCGTCACGCTCACCGCATGCGGCGGCGGCAGTGGGAGTGGATCCGCGACGCCGTCATCAGCTGTCGCCCTGAACGTTGTCGCAACGCCGAATCCGAATGTCTTCCCGCTCCTTGTCGCACTGGCGTCCAATCCGAATCTTCCCGTCAAGCTGCTTCCCGTCGCCAGCAGCGGGGACGCCGCAAGCGATCTCGCGGGCGGAACCGCCGACGCCCTGCTGTCGATGACCTATACCGCCGCGCAAGACGTGACCAGCGCCTTGGTTCCCGACCTCGAACTCGTCTCCGTGAACTTCTGGAGCGGCTTTTGGATGGTTGCCCCGGCCAGCGCCAACATCACACAATTTTCGCAACTTGCCGGGGCGGGCGTGCTTGTCTCGGGGCCGACATCGGGTGGAAAAGGCGCAGGCCCCGACCTGATTTTCCAAGCCGCTGCCAGACGCGCCGGATTGAGCGCCTCGAGCTTCCAGCTTTGCTATGTCCCTGTCATGCAAGCTGCGCCCATGCTGCTGCAGCAGCAGGCGATGAACACCAACAGCGCCTGCAATGGTGCCTATTCGTCGCCGCCGCTGGCGATTTCACTGGTCGAACCCGCGGCCACGGGCTTGGTCATGGACAGCAAGACCAGCACGACGCCATCGGGCGCGCTGACCAAAGCGATCGACTTC
>JAKAHP010000161.1 GCA_021825505.1 Pseudomonadota bacterium | reverse complement strand
CCGAGCTGAGCGGCGCCGAGCGCGCCGCCGTGGTCGCGACCGTCGAGCGCGCGCTGGCGACGCGCCCGGCGCTGTGAGCGCGGGCCGACGATGAGCCGGCGCCTGCGCTTCAT
This sequence comes from Pseudomonadota bacterium, assembly GCA_021825505.1. GTDB lineage: Bacteria > Pseudomonadota > Gammaproteobacteria > Burkholderiales > Burkholderiaceae_C > Thiomonas_A. Next base: position 6,501 of record JAKAHP010000161.1, on the reverse strand, counting down.
CGACTCGCATACCGGCGGCGAGCCGACCCGGGTGCTGCTCGACGGCATCGCGCGCCCGCGCGGCGCCATCGCCGACTGGCACCGCGCGCTGCTGGCCGAGCACGGCGCGCTGCTCGCGGCGACGGTCAACGAGCCGCGCGGCTCGGACATCCTGGTCGGCGCCGTGTACTGGCCGCCGACCGATGCCGCGTCGGCCGGCGACGTGCTGTTCTTCAACAACGTCGGCGCGCTCGGCATGTGCGGGCACGGCACCATCGGGCTGGTCGCGTCGCTCGCCCACCTGGGCCTGATGGCGCCGGGCGCGCACACCCTGCACACGCCGGTGGGCGCGGTGCGCGCGCTGCTGCGCGACGACGGCGAGGTGGTGATCGACAACGTGCCGGCCTACCGCCACCGCCAGGGCGTCGCGCTCGACGTGGCCGGCCACGGGCGCATCATGGGCGACGTGGCCTGGGGCGGCAACTGGTTCTACATCGCCGAGTACGAACACGGAAGCATCGAGCTGGCGAACCGCGAGCCGCTGACCGAGCTGTGCTGGGCGATCCGCGCCGAGCTGCGCGCGCGCGGCATCACCGGGCGCGACGGCGCCGAGATCGATCACATCGAGCTGGCCTCGGCGCGCGACGCCACGCCGGGCAACGACTCGCGCAACTTCGTGCTGTGCCCCGGCAAGGCCTACGACCGCTCGCCGTGCGGCACCGGAACCAGCGCGCGGCTGGCCTGTCTGGCGGCCGACGGTGCGCTGGCGCCCGGGCAGGCCTGGCGCCAGCAGGGAATCACAGGCAGCGTGTTCGAAGGCCGCTACGCGGCGGGCGGGGGCGACGCCGACGGCGTCGCGTGGATCCGGCCGCAGATCGCCGGGCGCGCGCAGGTCACCGCGCTCGGCGAGCTCATCGTCGACGACGCCGAGCTCGGCGTGTCGCGCTGGGGCTGACGCGGTGGCCGCGACCGACTGCCTGGTGGTCGGCGGCGGCATCGTCGGCGCCGCCTGCGCGCGCGAGCTGGCGCGCGCCGGTGCCAGCGTCGAGTTGCTCGAGGCCAGGCACCTCGGGGCCGGCGCCACCGCGGCCGGCATGGGGCATCTGGTGACGATGCCCGGTGTGCCGGGTGAGCTCGAGCTGACGCGCCACGGGGTCGAGGCGTGGCGCGGCGAAGCCGACGAACTCAAACGCGTCGCTGAGTACACGCCGACCGGCACGCTGTGGATCGCGTCCAGCGCCGACGAAGTCGAGCTGCTCGAGCGCCAGCGCAGCACCTTCGACGGCGCCGGGGTCGACGCCGAATTGCTGACGCGCGCGCAGTTGGCGGTGCTCGAGCCGGCCTTGTCGGACGCGGCCCGCGCCGGGCTGCGCGTGCCCGGCGACGCCATCGTCTATGCGCCGCGGGCCGCGCACTGGCTGGCCAACCAATCGTATGACGGGCGCCTGCGCGTGCGGCGCGGCGCGCGCGTGAGCGCGGTCGGCGCGAACTGGGCGCAGACCGACGACGGCCGGCGCTTCGAGGCCGCGCAGGTGGTCGTCGCCGCCGGGCTGAACACGCGTGCGCTGCTGCCCGGGCTGGCGCTGGTGGCCAAGCGCGGGCACCTGATGATCACCGACCGCTACCCCGGCACGCTGCGCCATCACGTGCTCGAGATCGGCTACGCCGCCAGCACCCATGCGGACAATGCCGTTTCGGTGTCGTTCAATGTGCAGCCGCGCCCGAGCGGGCAGATCCTGATCGGTTCGTCGCGCGAGATCGAGGTCGATGCCGCCGCCGAGGACCCGGCGATCCTGCGCCGGCTGGCGCGCCGCGCGCTGCACTTCCTGCCCGGGCTGAAGGACGCTTCGGTGCTGCGCGCATGGACCGGGGTGCGCGCCGCATCGCCCAGCGGGCTGCCGATCATCGGCCACGTGCGCCTGCCGGGGACGCAGGGCCGGGTCTGGGTCGCGGCCGGGCACGAGGGCCTGGGCGTGACGACCGCGCTGGTCAGTGCGGCCATCCTGCGCGCGCGGATGTTCGGCGGCAGCCTGCCTGCGGGGCTGGAGCGGATCTACGCGAAGGATGCGGCGTGATCGAGGGCGGCCGTGTGCGGGTGCAGGTCGACGGCGTCGCGCTCGAGGTCGCCTGCGGCGCCACCGTGGCCGCGGCGATCGAGCAGGCGGCGGGGGGCGTGCCGGCGCGCTACCGGCGCGCGGTGAGCGGGGGGGCACGCGCGGCCCTGTGCGGCATGGGCGTGTGCCACGAGTGCCGCGTGACGATCGACGGGCGCGCGCATCGGCTGGCGTGCGTGACGCGCTGCGTGCCCGGCATGGTGATTGCGACCGGCGCAGGTGGCCATGACTGAGCCGGAGCGCTTCGATCTGCTGGTGGTCGGCGCCGGCCCGGCCGGGCTGTCCGCCGCGGCGGCCGCGGCGCGCCACGGCGCGCGGGTAGGCGTGCTCGAGCAGGCGCCCGAGGCCGGCGGTCAGGTCTGGCGCCGCGATATCGGCCGCGCCCACGCCGCGATTCCGGCGCGCCTGCAAGGCGTGCTGCGCGACGATGCGCGGGTGAGCTTGCGCGTCGCCCGCCAGGTGGTCGGTGTCGATGGGCCGCAGCGCTTGCTGGTGGCCGACGCGCCCACCGGCGCGCTGCAGACGCTGGAGTACCAGGGCCTGGTGCTGGCCACCGGCGCGCGCGAGCTGATGCTGCCGTTTGCGGGCTGGACGCTGCCCGGGGTGAGCGGCGCCGGCGGCCTGCAGGCGCTGGTCAAGGGCGGCGTGGCGGTGGCCGGGCAGCGCGTCGTCGTCGCCGGCACCGGCCCGCTGCTGTGGGCCTGCGCCGACACCGTCGCGCGCCATGGCGCCGAACTGGTCGCGATCGTCGAGGCGGCTCCGGCGCGCGCGCTGGCCGGGTTCGCGGCCGGGCTGTGGCGCCATCCGGGCAAGCTGGCGCAGGCCGTGGGCCTGCGCGCGCGCCGGCTCGGTACGCGCGTGATCACGTCCGCGCGGATCGTGCGCGCGCGCGGCGCGCAGCGCGTCGAAGGCGTCGAGCTGCGCCGCGGCGCGCGCCGCCTGGAGCTGGACTGCGACCGCATCGCCTACGGCCTGGGATTGATCGCCAACGCCGAGCTGGGTGCGGCGCTGGGCTGCCGCACCGTCGCCGACGGCTTCGCCGAGATCGCAATCGCGGTCGACGCGCACCAGCGCAGCTCGGTGGGTGGCATCTACGCGGCCGGCGAATGCACCGGCTCGCGCGGTGCCGAGCTGGCCGCCGTCGAGGGCACCATAGCCGGGCTGGACTTCGTCGGTCGCTTCGACCCGGCTGGCGCCGAGGCGCGCGCGCGCCAGCGCTGGCGCGCGTTCTCGGCGCGCGTCGGGCGCTGCTTCGCGGTCGATCGCCACTGGGCGGCACAGGCCGCGCGCGACGCCGTCGTGTGCCGTTGCGAGGATGTCGCGTTCGGCGCGCTCAGCGCCTGTTCGGGCTGGGACGAGGCCAAGCTGCTGACGCGCTGCGGCATGGGGCCGTGCCAGGGACGTATGTGCGGCGCGGCGACGCGCGCGCTGCTCGGCTGGGGGCCGACCCACCCGCGCGCGCCGCTGGCGCCGCTGCGCCTGGGGGCGCTCGCCGATACGCACGGGGGCGACGATGACTGAGCGTGGCGCGCGCACGCCGCCGCTGCCCGGCCTGCTGCCGCGCGGCGCCAGCCTCGAGCAGATGCTCGCCGCGATGGTCTGCCTGGAGCCGGTGTTCGACGCGCTGGTCGACGCTGTGGTGTTCCTGAAGGACGCGCAGGCGCGCTATCGCTTCGTCAACCGCAGCTTCGTCGAGCGCTGCATGGCACGGCGCAAGGACGAGGTCTACGGACGGCTGGCGCAGGACGTGTTCCCGCCGCGCTTCGGCCCCGCCTACACCGCGCAGGACCGCGCCGTGCTGGCATCGGGCGAGGCGATCACCGACCAGCTCGAGCTGCACTTCTACGCCGGCCGGCGCGCCGGCTGGTGCCTGACGCACAAGTACTGCATCGTCGACGCCGGGCGTGCGGTGGCGCTGGTCGGCATCTCGCGCGACCTGAAGGCGCCCGAGCAGGACCACCCGGCCTACGAGCGCGTGGCCGCGGTGGCGGCGCACATCCAGCAGCACTACGCGCAGAGCCTGCAGCTGCGCGCGCTGGCGGCGATGGCGCAGATGTCGGTGGCGCAGCTCGAACGCCATTTCCGCGCCATCTTCAATCTGTCGCCGCGCCAGCTGTTGCTGAAGGCGCGCCTGGACGCCGCGCGCCGCTTGCTGCCGGGCCCGTTGACCCTGACCGAGATTGCCGCGCACTGCGGCTACGCGGACCACAGCGCGTTCTCGCGCCAGTTCAAGGCGCGTGTCGGAATCACGCCGCGCAGCTATCGAGCTTCGCTGCGCAGCATGGCCCTGTAACGCGCCGCGGCGCGGCAGGGCAGGGCCGCAGACCTTTCGCTGCATTCGTGGGACCCTGCCCCAAAAGTAACAAAACAATTCAAGAATCGACCTGACAATGCGGCTCCCGCAACGTATGCGTCGTGACCGATGCGCCATGCACCGGTGGAGCACCTGGAGTTACCCATGAACACGAACACCCCGAACAAGCATTTTGGCTTTTCCCTGTCGCTGGTGGCCGCAGCCCTTCTTGCCGGATGCGGCGGCGGCGGAGGCCAGCCTTCCACGCCTGTGCCCGGCAACGATGCCGTCAACCAGCTCGCCGGCGTAGCCACGGGCGCGGCGAAGCAAGGTGCACAGACCGCCAAGAAGGCGATCGGCACGCACGAAGGCGGTGTCGACGGCAGTGGCAACGGCAAGCAGACGACCGGACCGGACGGTGGCAAGCAGGGCGGGCAGACGACCGGACCGGACGGTGTCGAGCAGGTCGGGCAGTCGACCGGGCAGGATGGTGGCAAGCAGAGCAAGCAGTCGGCCGCACCGGACGATGGCAACCAGAGCAAGCAGTCGGCCGCACCGGACGATGGCAACCAGAGCAAGCAGTCGGCCGCACCGGACGATGGCAACCAGAGCAAGCAGTCGACCGCACCGGACGATGGCAAGCAGAGCAAGCAGTCGGTCGGGAACGCCGATGACAACGCGAACACGCTATCGGCCGGGAACGACGCTGGCAATACGAAAACGCCGTTGAACGGCACGGCCGGTGGCAAGCAGAAAACGCCGTCGAAGGGGACTGGCGGCAGCACCAAGAAAGCGCCGTCGAACGGGACCGGCGCCGGCAACGCGACCGTGCAGTCGGGGTCCGACGACAAGGCCGCGAAGTCTCGCCCCGTTCGCCCTGAGTTCCGCGTGGATCTGCACGGGAAGGCGGTCACTGCGGTCATGCCCCTCGCCACAGCCGAAATGCTCTATCCCAAGAGAAAAAAGGCGCCGCCTGTCGCCGTCCCGCTGGCCAACGCCCTGATGCAGGTCGTCGTGCATGACCCCGAATACGCGGCGCGCCTGGCGCGGGCAAACAGCCCGCTCACGCGCGTCCGTTCATCGGCGGGGAAAAAGCTGTCGGTCAATATCTTCCACGAATTTTATTCGAATTACGCTGAAAAGACGGCCAATTTCACCGAAATTCAACGGAATATGTTCAGCGTGCTGGGGGAGCTTGCTCCCTTCAAGCCCCATTCCCTCCAAGACAGAAACCTGGTCCAGGAACTGGGTTTGGCGGTGGGCCACGGGGGGCTCGGCTTGCCCATCTCGGCGCTTGGAGATTTCGAAAATGGCAAGCAAGATGCCAACCAAACTGCGGCGTATCTCGCAAGCTCGGTCGTCGTGATGCTGGAGCAACTGAACAACCTGTCCCACGACGCCCAGATCTTGATCAACAACAGGGAGCCGAGCCCGGGTACGCAGCAAGTGAAGGCCGTGAAGCGCGCGTTCGTGCTGGCGCACCCGTTGACTTTCTCATACATTCCCGAGCCCGATCGGATCGAATCTTTCGTCCTCCTCACCGACCGCGGCAGCTATGTCACGTTCATCAACGAGCCTGCCGACGACGGCACGTCGCATTGGACGATGGCCGCGAATGACCAAGCGACGCCGCTGCAGGTCGGGGCCACCCCGGAGCAGCAGGTCGAGATCGTTGAAGCGGCGATCAAGCAACTGCTCCTTAGCGAAACATGGGACGTGCTGCCCGGCATCGTGATGGTCGTCTACCGCCTCTGATCGCCCCCGGGGCCGGGCTGCGCCCAGCCCCCGCGCTCTCAAGCAATCTTGGGGCAGCCCGGCGATTGCTTGAGAGCCAGGTCACCGCAGCAACCTCGCCGCGCACTGCGGCTACGCTGACCACAGCGCGTTCTCGCGCCAGTTCAAGGCGCGTGTCGGAATCACGCCGCGCAGCTATCGAGCTTCGCTGCGCAGCAGGGCCCCAGACCTTTCGCTGCATTTGTGGGACCCTACCCCAAAAGTAACAAAACAATTCAAGAATCGACCTGACAATGCGGCTCCCGCAACGTATGCGTCGTGACCGATGCGCCATGCACCGGTGGAGCACCTGGAGTTACCCATGAACACGAACACCCCGAA
>JAKAHP010000160.1 GCA_021825505.1 Pseudomonadota bacterium | reverse complement strand
GTCGGCGAACTCGAGCGTGACGCCGTCGGTGGCCAGCAGCGCCTGGTACTGCTTGACCAGGCTGGCGTCGGTGGCGGTGAGGATGGCGACGAAGTCGTCGACCGACAGGCTGTCGAGTTCGACGCGAATCGGGAAGCGTCCCTGCAGCTCCGGGATCAGGTCGGCCGGCTTGGCGACGTGGAACGCGCCGCTGGCGATGAACAGCACGTGGTCGGTCTTGACCATGCCGTACTTGGTGTTGACCGTGGTGCCCTCGACCAGCGGCAGCAGGTCGCGCTGCACGCCCTGGCGCGAGACGTCGGCGCCCTGGGTCGAGGCGCGCGAGGCGATCTTGTCGATTTCGTCGAGAAACACGATGCCGTGCTGCTCGACGCGCTGCACGGCCTGGGTGCGCAGCTCCTCGTCGTTGAGGTGGCGCGCGGCTTCCTCGTCGACCAGCAGGCGCAGCGCGTCGCGCACCTTGACGCGGCGGCGCGTGCGCCGGCCCTGGCCGGCGCCGGCGAACAGGCCGCGCAGCTGCTCGGCCATCGCCTCCATGCCGGGCGGGGTCATGATGTCGACCGAGGCCTGCGGCGCGTTGAGCTCGACTTCGATGTCGCGCTCGTCGAGCTGGCCTTCGCGCAGGCGCTTGCGCAGCACCTGGCGCGTGTGCTGGTCGTCGGTGGGCAGGGGCTGGCCGGAGGCGTCGAGCGGGCGCGGCAGCAGCACGTCGAGCACGCGGTCCTCGGCGGCGTCCTCGGCGGCGGCGCGGTGCTGCTGCATGGCCTGTTCGCGCGCCTGCTTGAAGGCGACGTCGACCAGGTCGCGCACGATGGTCTCGACGTCGCGCCCGACGTAGCCGACCTCGGTGAACTTGGTCGCCTCGATCTTGATGAACGGGGCGTTGGCCAGGCGCGCCAGGCGGCGCGCGATCTCGGTCTTGCCCACGCCGGTGGGGCCGATCATCAGGATGTTCTTCGGCGTGATCTCGTGGCGCAGCGGCTCGGCCACCTGCTGGCGGCGCCAGCGGTTGCGCAGCGCGACCGCGACGGCGCGCTTGGCATCGGCCTGGCCGACGACGTAGCGGTCGAGTTCGGAGACGATTTCTCGCGGGGTCATGTCCATGGTGCCGGGGCCTTCAGGCGTCGAGCGCTTCGATGCGCAGCTCGTGGTTGGTGTAGATGCACAGGTCGGCGGCGATGTGCAGCGAGCGCTCGACGATGTCGCGCGCGGGCAGTTCGGTGTGCTCGAGCAGCGCGCGCGCGGCGGCCTGCGCGTAGGCGCCGCCGGAGCCGATCGCCAGCAGCCCGTGCTCGGGCTCGAGCACGTCGCCGTTTCCGGTGATGATCAGCGAGTGTTCGGCGTCGGCCACCGCGAGCATGGCTTCGAGGCGGCGCAGCATGCGGTCGGTGCGCCAGTCCTTGGCCAGTTCGACGGCGGCGCGCATCAGCTGGCCGCGGTGTTCGTCGAGCTTGGACTCGAAGCGCTCGAACAGCGTGAAGGCGTCGGCCGTGCCGCCGGCGAAGCCGGCCAGCACGCGGTCGTGGTGCAGGCGGCGCACCTTGCGCGCGCTGGCCTTGACGACGATGTTGCCGAGCGTGACCTGGCCGTCGCCGCCGAGCGCGACCTGACGGCCGCGGCGCACGCTGATGATGGTGGTGCCGTGGTATTGCTGCATCGGGATGGGGGCGCGGCGCGCCCGCGGTGAACGGTTGTCAGGAACGGCGCAGTTCGATCTGCGCCACCGAGTTGATGCCGAGGATCACGAACAGCCCGGCGATCAATCGGTGCACGCCTTCGAAGCGCACGCTGCGACCGGCTGCGGTCTGCGCCATCACCCAGTTCAAGATGATGCCGGCGCTGGAGAAATCAAGCCGGCGCAGTTCGGCGAGGTTGACGACGATGCCGCCGCAGCCGGCCGCGGCGCGGTCCAGCGGCTTGAGGAAGTCCTCGCTGCCGCCGGCGATCGCGCCCTCGAGCCGCGCCAGCGCCAGCCCGGTGCTGGTCGGCGAGAAGCCGCTGCCGCCGAACTGGCTGGTGCCGAACGCGCTGCGCGCGCCGCGCGGCGTGCGCGTGGCCGGGCCGTCGGCGCCGCCGAACTCGGGCTGCAGCACGCGCACGCGTGCCTTCGGCGGCTCCCAGGTCGGCGGCGAGATCTCGTAGGTCACGCAGAAGTCGAGCGCGGCGTTCTCGAACGCGTCCTGGCGCCCGGCCATGCGCAGTGCCTCGAGGCGCAGGTGCCACCAGGCCGGGTCGAGGTCGCGCTGCATCGGCGGCGCGGCCACCGCGCAGGCGTCGACCAGGTTGTCGACGCCGCCGAGTTCGATCGAGCAGCCGGTGGCCGCGTCGAGCGCGCGCAGCGCCTCCAGCGCCTGCGCCAGCGCGGCCGGCGCCACTGTGGTGAGCGCGTTGAAGTCGAGCGCGACCTGCGCGGCGCCGCTGCGCGCCAGCAGCAGCAGCGCGCGCGCCTGCGCGGCGTCGAGCTCGCCCAGCGCGGTGAACGCCGACGCCGTCCCGGTGCCGGAGGCGGACGGCGCCGTGGCCGCGCCGGGCATGCCCCAGGACGGCGCCGATGCCTGGAAGCGGTCGACGTAGTCGGCCACCAGGGCGTCGAAGCGCGCCTGGTTGCCGCCGGCGCGGTACAGATCGAACAGCGCGAGCCAGAACTCGTTCTCGAGCTCGCGATCGGGCGAGCCGGAAATCGCCTCGAGCAGCGCACGCTCGGCGTCGGCGTCGTTGGCGTTGGCGAAATCGATGCAGGCCTGGTCGAACAGCGGGCTGGCCGAAACGCCTTCCTGCACGTCGACCGCCAGCGCCGCCGGTCGGCTCCAGGCGTCGGCCGCGGGCCGGCGCGACGGGGCGAAGCTGCCGGTGGTCACGCGCAGGCTCGGTGGCGAGAGCTCGGACGGCAGCAGCGCCGCGTCGGCCGGCTGCGTCGGCGCCATCTGCGTGGCCAGCGGCAGCGTCGACGCGGAGCCGCCCTGCAGCACGGTGGGCGGGAGCCGGCTGAGCAGCGACAGCGGCGCCTCGGCCGGTGCCATGCGGGCCGGCGCGTGCATGTCGGTGACGGGGAACGCGAGGTCGGTGCCGGCCTCGGGCAGCGCCATCGGCACGGTGTCGTCGGCCTTCGGCGACACGCGCACGCGAATCGCGTCGGCCTCCTGCGCCAGCTCGGCGCCTTCGAGGCCGGAGCGGCGCGTGAGCCGCGAATGCGTGGCGCGGCTATCGGGCGCGCTCATCATGCGCTCGATCTCGTTGATCTTGCGCAGCGTGGCTTCGCGTTGCGGGGCCGGCGCGGCTGCGCCGTCGGTGTCCGGCACGTCGCTGGGCAGCCCGTCGATCGGGATGCCGTCGGCCTGGCGCCGGCGCATCCGGCGCAGCGCGGCGAGTTCGCGGCGCCGGATGAAGGCGTCGAGCTTGCGCTGCTCCTCGCGCGCCTTGATGCGCTGCTGTTCCTGCTGCTCACGCAGCGCGCCTTCGTGGCGTGTCAGCGACCAGTCCTGGGTCGGATTCTTGACGAACTCGCTGACCCGGCCCCAGAAGCTGCGCGGCTTGGTGTCCGTCATGGTCGTTCCGGAATCGCTTCCGGTCGTGGCATTCAGTCTCCGAACATCTTCTGTTTCATTTCGCGGCGCTGCTGCGCTTCCAGCGACAGCGTCGCGGTCGGGCGCGCCAGCAGCCGGCCGATGCCGATCGGCTCGCCGGTTTCCTCGCACCAACCGTAGTCGCCGCTGTCGATCAGCGCAATGGCCTGCTCGACCTTCTTCAGCAGCTTGCGCTCGCGGTCGCGCGCGCGCAGTTCCAGCGCGTGCTCTTCCTCGATGGTCGCGCGGTCGGCCGGGTCGGGCACCAGCAGCGTGTCCTCGCGCAGGTGCTCGGTGGTCTCGCCGGCGCTGCGCAGCAGCTCATCGCGCAACTGGCCGAGGCGGTGGCGGAAAAACTCGAGCTGCACCGCGCCCATGTATTCGCTCTCGGGCATCGCGAGCACTTCGGCGTCGGTCAGATCCTTCGGCGCCTTGGATTTCCAGGCGTTGGCGAGTTTCGGATCGGCTTTGGTCGGGGTGGGGGCGACGCTGCTCATGGGTGTCGGTGCTGGAGTCGATTCGTTCGAAATGGCGCCGGGAACGGACCTGGCGGGCCGGCGCAGTGTAGCCGCTGCCGGTGTCTTTGCGTTGGCGGTCGCCTTGCGTTCCGCCAACGCCGTTGCAGATTTTGCCGCCTTGACCACAGTTCCTCCTGGAATGTGTCGCTGCTCATGCTGCAAGCATCACAAAAATAATGTGATGTTCGGGTGCCACGCAGGATCTTCGCGCGCAACGCTGCGGCGCGCCCGATCCGAAATCGGGCGATTGTAACCGTTTCGGCCAGCTCGCGCCGGATCAGGCCACGAGGGACTTCACCAGCCCTTGTTCGATGATGTCGCGCGGCAGGTCGATGCCGATGAACACCAGCTTGCTCTGACGTGTTTCCTGCGGGCCCCAGGCGCCGGCCAGGTCGCTGCCCATCAGCTGGTGCACGCCCTGGAACACGACCTTGCGCTCGAAGCCGTGCATGTTCAGCACGCCCTTGTAGCGCAGCATGCGCGGGCCGTAGACCTGCACGATGGCGCCGAGGAAGTCCTCCAGCTTGGCCGGGTCGAAGGCGCGCTCGGAGCGGAACACGAAGGATTTGACGTCGTCGTCGTGGTGATGATGGTGCGGGTGCTTGCAGGCCTCGCCGGGCGCGTGGTCGTGGCCGCAGTCGTGGCCGTGCTCGTGATCATGGTCGTGATCATGGTCGTGCTCGTGTTCCTCGGCCTTGAGGAAATCGGGGTCGATGTCGAGCTTGGCGTTGAGGTTGAAGCCGCGCAGGTCGAGCACGTCGGCCAGCGGCACTTCGCCGAAGTGCACGACGCGCTGCGACGCGCGCGGGTTCATCCGGCTCAGGCGCTGGCGCAGCGCGGCGAGCGCGTCGGGGTCGGCCAGGTCGGCCTTGGAGATGAAGATGCGGTCGGCGAAACCGACCTGGCGCTGCGCTTCCAGCCGGTCGTCGAGCTGCTGCGGCGCGTGCACCGCGTCGACCAGCGTGATCACCGAGTCGAGCAGGTACTGGCTGGCGACTTCGTCGTCCATGAAGAAGGTCTGCGCGACCGGCCCGGGGTCGGCCACGCCGGTGGTTTCGATGATCACGCGGTCGAACATCAGCTCGCCGCGGCGGCGACGTGCCGCCAGATCGGTCAGCGTGGCGCGCAGGTCGTCGCGGATCGTGCAGCAGATGCACCCATTGGACATCTGCACGATCTGCTCGCCGCGCTCCTGCACGAGGATGTCGTTGTCGATGTTCTCCTCGCCGAACTCGTTCTCGATCACCGCGATGCGCGAGCCATGGGCTTCGCCGAGCACGCGCTTGAGCAGCGTGGTCTTGCCGCTGCCGAGAAAGCCGGTGAGGATGGTGGCGGGAATCAACGGGGTGGACATGGTCGCGGGATCCGGTCGGGAAGAGCTGCGGCAGCGCGCTTGCGCGCCGCCCAAACGGCTAGTGTAGGACGCCGTCAGTGCACGCGCAGCAGCAGGCCCTTGAGGTATTCGCCCTCGGGGAAGGACAGCAGCAGCGGGTGGTCGATGCCGGCGCCCAGCCGCGCGACGAGGTCGGCGTCGACCCCGGCGTCGACCGCGGCGCCGGCCACGATGCTCTGGAACAGCGGCGCGTCGATGCCGCCCGAGCAGGAAAAGGTGAGCAGCCAGCCGCCCGGGCGCAGCAGCCCGAGCGCGAGCCGGTTGATGTCCTTGTAGGCGCGCGCGGCGCGCGGCGCCGCGGCGGCGTTGGGGGCGAGCTTGGGCGGGTCGAGCACGATCGCGTCGAAGCGTTCGCCGTCGCGCGCCAGCGCGCGCAGCGTGGCGTTGACGTCGGCGTCGAGCAGGGTGCTGCGCGCTTCATGGAAGCCGTTGGCGCGCACATGCTCGGCGGCCAGCTGCAGCGCCGGCGCCGACGAATCGACCGTGAGCACCTGCGCGGCGCCGCCGGCCAGCGCGGCCAGCGTGAAGCCGCCGGTGTAGCCGTAGCAGTTCAGCACGCGCTGCAGGCCGTGCTCGCGCACCAGTGAGCGCAGCCGCGCGCGGTTGTCGCGCTGGTCGAGGTAGAAGCCGGTCTTGTGGCCGCTGGCCACGTCGAGGCGCAGCTGCATGCCGTGCTCGGTGATCGTCGCCGTGGTGTCGCCGTCGCCGTGCAGCCAGCCCGCGGTCTCGTCCAGCCCCTCGAGCGCGCGCACGCCGACGTCGGAGCGCTCGTACACGCGCACCCCGGGCAGCAGTTCGACGAGCAGCTGCACCAGCAGCGCCTTGTGGCGCTCGATGCCGGCGGCCAGCGCCTGCAGCACGACGATGTCGGCGTAGCGGTCGACCACGCAGCCGGGCAGGCCGTCGGACTCGCCGTACACCAGGCGTGCGGCGCGCAGGTCCAGGCCCGCGGCCTGGCGCCGCGCGATCGCCGCGCTCAGCCGCGCGCGGAAGAACGCGCGGTCGATGCGCTGTTCGACATCGAAGCTCCACACACGCAGCCGGATGCGCGACTTCGGGCTGTAGGCGGCCCAGGCGAGGAAGCTGCCGTCGGCGGCTTCGACGCGCACGGTTTCGCCGAAGTCGGCGCCGCCGCGCGCGATGGCG